>CAYVOY010000134.1:0-467 GCA_964453395.1 uncultured Anaerolineaceae bacterium | reverse complement strand
GTTCGCCCACCAAAGAAGTGTGGTATTACGAACACCTCCTGCCCGAAGGACAAAAAGCCTACAACAAAACCCGACCGCTGCAACTCAAAGAATTTGACCCCATCAAAACATGGTGGAACAACCGCAAAGAGTCTGACCTAAGCTGGAAAGTGGACATCCAAACCATCATAGACCGCAACTATGATTTGGACATTAAAAACCCAACCAAGCAGGAAGAAGAAATTATCTACAGCAGTGTGGAATTGATGGAGATGCTCGACAAGAGTTTTTCCAAAAGTCACGATTTGTTGAACTCTTTAAAAGAAGCGGTGAAATGAGTTTGATGAAAATAAAAGACTTGTTTCATTTTGAAAAAGGTGGTTTGCAAAGCTCTAAATGCACCCCAGGTGAGTTTGATTTTATAACTGCTGCTGCAGAATGGAAAACACACAACGAGTTTTCACACGAATGTGAAGCCCTCATTTTTG
>CAYVOY010000133.1:0-4509 GCA_964453395.1 uncultured Anaerolineaceae bacterium | reverse complement strand
TGTGAATATCGGTTTCTTCGAAGAAATCCTCGGGAATTTCAAAGACTTTTTCGCGTGATTTAAGATAACTCAAGGCTGCCTGAGCGGATTCTTGCATAATTTCGCCAATTTGACCGGTGATGGAAAGGTTGCCCTTACCGGCAACGACCAGGACTTCGATTGGCATGATTTCGCCGCCGTTTTCGGTCCAAGCGAGAGCGGTCGAAACGCCAATTTCGTCTTTGGCTTCGGCTGTCATCGGGAAAAATTCGACCGGACCAAGCAAGTCTGTAACGATTTCGGCTGTGATTTTGGTCGGAAATTCCAAACCTTCCGCCTTTTTGGAGGCAAGCTTGCGCAAGACGGTGCCAATTTCGCGGCCTAAATTGCGCACACCGGCTTCGTATGTGTAGCCGGAAATGATCAGGCGCAAGGCATCATCGCTGAACTCAATCGGTTCTTCGTCCAGTCCGTTTTCAAGCAGTTGCTCCGGAATGATGAATTGGCGAGAAATGATGATTTTATCTTCCTCTATGTAACCGGGGAATTCAATCAATTCCATGCGGTCGAGCAAGGCAGGCGGAATGCTGGCTACGGTGTTGGCAGTGGTAATGAAAAAGACTTTGCTGAGGTCGTAGGGAACTTCCAAATAGTGGTCCGAAAAGGCGTGGTTTTGCTCGGGGTCTAAAACTTCGAGCAGCGCAGCAGATGGATCGCCATGAAAATCAGCGGAAAGTTTGTCAATTTCATCGAGCATGAAAATTGGGTTGACAACTTTGGCTTTGGTCATGGTTTGCATAATTCGACCGGGTAATGCGCCGATATAGGTGCGGCGATGGCCGCGGATTTCGGCTTCGTCGTGCACGCCACCAAGCGACATGCGGACGAATTTTCGGTTCATAGCAGTCGCAATCGATTGCCCGAGAGAAGTTTTGCCGGTGCCGGGAGGGCCAACAAAGCATAAAATCGGCAGGCGGTTTTTCTTCGGCCGCAGGCTTTTGACGGCTAAGAATTCAATGATGCGGTCTTTGGCTTTTTTTAAACCATAATGGTTTTTGTCCAGGATTTCGCGCGCCTTAGGCACGTCGAGGTCATCAATGGTTTCTTCAGACCAAGGCAAGTCGAGCAAACTGTGGAGGTAGTTCGAAAGCATCCCATTTTCGGGAGAAAGTGGAGGAGCGGAGCGCAAACGGTCCAACTCTTTTTCGGCGACTTCGCGAACTTCGTCCGGTAAGACGCTTTCTTCCAATTGTGTTTCGAGCTTATAGACATCCGGGTCGCTTGATTTGCCGGAATTCAATTCGGTTTGAAGGCGGCTGATATGTTCGCGTAAAACAACTTCGCGCTGGCTTTTGTCAAAATCCTCATGAATACTACTGAGGACTCGCATATCAAGTTCGGTCATTCGAATCAGAGCAACCAATTTAGAGTGAACCAGCTTGAGACGAGCCAAATCATTGACTTCCTGAAGCATTTGCATTCTTTCGTGTGGGCTGATCGGGACGTTAACACCGATAAAATCAGCCAATTTGCCAGCGGTTTCAATGCCTTCAGAAAACTCGACCATTCTTTCGTCAACCGGTGAGGGCAACTCGGCATAGTGTGAAAAACTAATCAGAGCTGAGCGCATTTCACTTTTGACCTCATTGGTTTTACGTGCCGGAATTTCGACTACTTCAACATCAGCATACCAGTGCCCTTTTTCTTTATAGGTCTTTAAAATCTGGACTCGATGGCGGGCATCGTAGAAAATATCATCATCAATCGGTTTGTCGATGTGCAGATTTCTCGTCAACTCGCCAAAAGCAATCTCCAAACCGATGGGCATCAGATCTTCAAGGATGGGATCTTCGATATCCTGATAGCGAGGATAACAAGCTATGACACTGAAGTGCTCTTTCAGGGCTTCATACATTAATTCAGGGTCGTGGACTTCATCCGGGTCATCTATCTTTGAAACAGCGTTAGGAAGTATGGGCTCGGTGTAGAACATTAATAAAGGAGCACTGAAGTGGGTTTGTTTTTTGTTGGTCATTCGACTTTTCGTAAGGAAGGCGGTCGTAAAAAGCTGCCCGTTAGTCGATTCGTCATCGAAAAAGTCTTGTAAATTGTTTTCTATGTAATTCACTGGGTTCCTTTTTTAGTTTGCATTTCTTGCCAGATTGAACGAGCGGCAGCGGCAATAAAGATGCTGCCGGTGATGAGTATACCCTTTGAATCTCCGGCAAGCGAGAGGGCTTGTGCAAGCGCATCTTCGGGTTTATCGATTGCCAGGACGGGAAGGTTATATTTTTCAATCAAAGTCTTCAATTCGTCAGCTGTTGCAGCGCGAGGATGAAGCGATTGGGTGGTGATGACCGATTCGCAACGAGGCAGGAGAGCATTTAGCATATCTGCCATAGATTTATCAGCAGAAGCACCAAAAATCAAGATGAAGGGTCTTGTGCCGAAGTATTCGCTGATTGTTTTCACCAGGTGTTGCATTGAGTCGCCGTTATGGGCAGAATCTGCCACGATCGGCGGTGCTTCGCGCAAGATTTCAAAGCGAGCAGGCCATTGAACTTGCTTGAAACCCTCGTTAATACTCTTTCGAGTAATTTTAAAGCCTTTTTGGCGAAGGATATCGAGAGCGGCAATTGCAGCAGAAGCGTTATCCAATTGATGGGTGCCCAACAAAGGCAGGCTGAGTTTCAGAGCGGTTTTCGTGCTGATTGATTTGCCTTTGACGGCTTTATTTTTGCTTTGAATGGTGAAAATTTGCTGTTGCAGTGTATGACTGACAGGCAAAAGTTCGTATTCCTGCTTGGTTTCAATGACCGGAGCCTGGCGTTCTTTGGCAATTTTAAGCAATGACTGTCTGGCTTCTTCTTGTTGGGGAGCAATGACGACCGGTCTGCCGGGCTTGATGATGCCACCTTTTTCAGCGGCAATTTCTGCCAGAGTGTTGCCTAAAACAGACATGTGGTCATAAGATATCGAAGTGATAACGGAGACGAGGGGGTCAATGACGTTGGTGGCGTCCAATCTTCCGCCCAAGCCGACTTCCAAGACTGCGATATCAACTTTTTCCTGAACAAAATATTCAAAAGCCATGGCTGTGGTGAGCTCGAAGGTGGTGGTTTCGGGCACTTTTTCGGTCAAGGGGCGCATTTGGTCTGCCAGCTCGATGATGCGCTCTTCGCTAATCATCTCGTGGTTGATCATAATTCTTTCCCGAAAGTCTTCCAAATGGGGTGAGGTATAAATCCCGACCTTGTAACCGCTGGCAATCAGCACCGAAGAAATTAAAGATACTGTTGAGCCTTTGCCTTTGGTGCCGGCAACATGGACAGCGGGGAATTTTCTTTCGGGATGATCGAGCAGTTCCATCAAATGGTTCATTCGGTCGAGCTTGAAAAAACGATGCTGGTCATCAACATGTCTTTTCATGCTGAAATCAACCCAGCTGTAAATCCAGTCCAGGGTTTCCTGATATTTTTTATTGGTATTGGGTGGCAGAAGTTGTCTACTCATTGGACGGTAACACATCCTCTATTAAAATATAGCCAATGTTGGCATAATCACCGGAGGTGTATTCAATCAAAATACATTCGCGGTTAAATTCATCAAAACGACGCTCTGGCATGGAGAGCATTTGAACGACCATTCCTTCACGTAAGCGACCAAAGGAACTGTATTGACCATAACAACCCTGACGCACCCAAACATCACGCAATGTTCTGACATAAGCGACAGGTGTTGGCGTGACCGTGCTGGTAGGCGTCGGCGAATAATCCGGTGTTGGTGTCAGCGTTATGGTCGGGGTCATCGTGATGGTCGGTGTAAGCGTTGAGGTGGGGGTCATTGTCGCGGTTGGTGTCCGGGCAAGGTCGCGTTCGTAGGCGGCATTTTCAATTGCTTTGGCTGCGGCACTGATGCCGACGATTAACAAGACCACAAGCAAGAGCCCGGCGAAGCCGATAACCAGATAAGTTGGTAAAAACCCACGCTTGAGATCCAGAATTCTGGGGTCTTGGGGGAAGCGTTTGCGCGCTTTCGCACTGATTCGGAGTGCGTCGAGTGCAAAAAACTTGTTTCCGCTTTCAAGTGCTTGTTCAGCACGTTGGATAGCATCTTCGCTGCTACTGATTTCGGTTTCGAGCTGACTAATCTCGTTTTCGAGGGAGAGGCTCTGCGAATCGTAAGCGTCAAGTTGGCGCAAAAAGTCGAGGTTTTCGCGGGCACCATTCACTTTTTCGCGTGCCAAGGCGGCGGTCGGTGCCAGTGCGGCTTCGTTTTTGAAGCGCAGGGTGTTATCGAGGAGCGATTGAATTGTCGCAGGAATGAGCAAATCGAGACGATTGCGCAGTCTTGCCAATTGGTCAATCTCACCATATTTCATTCGGATTTTTTCGAGTTTGCTCTTGGCATCGGCAAGTTTGGCAGGGGGGATCTTCCCGCTTAGGGAGACCAAATCGCTGACTTCGTTGAGCATGGTGATATCCGCACGAACTTCGTTGGCTTTGTCGATATATTCGGGGATGGCAACTG
>CAYVOY010000132.1:0-4517 GCA_964453395.1 uncultured Anaerolineaceae bacterium | reverse complement strand
GCATTATGAGCAAAACAAACAATTGGATCATGGGAGCGATTATCGGCGGAGTCGTCGGCAGCGTGCTGGCGACGCTTTACGCACCCTATTCCGGATTAGAACTAAGAACCCGGATCAAAGACTATATTCAAAATGTACAGGATGAAGTTCAGCAAGCCGGGAATGAACGTCGGCTGGAACTTGAAGCCGAGCTCGAAAGGCTCCGCTCCGGCGAGGAATAAGCCTGTTTTCGATACGATAAAAATGCGGGTTTATTTCAAACCCGCTAATTTTTCTATTTATTGAACTGTCAGAAAGGCTTAGGGGTAAACCGGCACAGGCGTAGAATATGGCGTTGGGTTGACCGGATAGGGTTGGTTCGGTACCGGCGTGCGATAGGGCGCGTTGGTCGGGTAGATGATATTCGGTTGGGTTGGCGCAGAGGGAATCGGCACTTCAGGTGTTGGGCTAACCAGATAGTCGCCAATGCCATGGCGGTCTTCTTCGGGCATTGTCGAAACTTCGTCCACATAATCAATCGCCAATCGGCAAATCGGTTCCAAATTGAAAGAAACGTTTTCCCAGGTGAGGGAGTTGCCATTATTCAGTGTGCGTTGCATGGCGTTGCCCAAACAGCCGGAACCGCTGGTGTAATTCACCAGTGTGAATTTCCATAAATCTTCATAAGGAATAATTTGGCCGGGACTTCGGCCGGTGTTGTTATAGACAATTTGACGAACTTGTTCGCAATTTGCCAATAAGCTACGCGCAAAGACGCTGATGCTGAAATTCGCTTTTGCCAGGTCAATTCCGACCGGACAATTCGGACAGGCGGCATTCACTTTTTGCACCAAACCACCGCGCAGCATTTCTTGCTGTTTGATATCGAGGTTGCCAAAACCGCGCTGGCAAACTTCTTCCGACAACATCAAAGGGCAATATTGGCTGTAAAAACTGGGGTTCCAAAGCAAAACCGCATCCGCTCCAAGCGAACTCAGGTGTCCAAGCCCTGCTTCACTGGCTCTGAGATAAATCCCGGGCCAAAACTGACTTTCACGGGCAAAGACATTTTTCATCAACTGTCCGGGGACGCCGGTTTGGTTTGCGACTTGAATAATTTCTGCATTAAATTGGTTTTGCCATTCGATAACATGTGGTTGAGCCGCTTCCATGCCACAAACTGTGGCTGCGCCATTGCTTTCCAAACCACCATTCTCACAGTGTTCCACATCAACCATGCCCTGTTTAATCAGCATTCCGGCCAAAAGATAATAATCCCGATCAGATTCCAGCTGTTCCACTAATTGGGGTGAACGCAGCCAGGATGGCGGGCCGTCAACCGGCAGGAAAGATTGCCAAATTTCAGAACAAGTCGATTTCCCTTCGCCGACCCATTGAGAGCTCAAGACATCCACATAATAGGTTGGCTCATCAACCGATTGGCTGTCCGGATTGGCAAAATCACCCCAGGGAATAACCCGAATTTGAGCGGTAAAGACTTCACTTGAGTCGCCGAAGCTGGATTCAGACCAAAATTCAACCGACACACCTTCCGTGCCGGTAGGCGTCAGAGGCAAGTCACAAAATCCGCCCGGGCAACTGAAGCCCATGCCGTTATAGCGACCGACGATTTGGATTGTCGTTTCGTTTGGCAAAGGTTCATATGCCTGAAAGCGCAAATAGGGTAAAGAGGAGCAGTTGTTTTGTCCGTTTTCGGAGTCACAACCGACTACGGTGATGTAAACCTCAGGCACAGGCAAATTGACTTCAACTTCTTTTTTCATTGGGGTGGAGCTGGCGCGATGCAAATATAAGCCTTTGCAATCTTCCGGGTTGTTTATGTCAGCAGTGTAAATACAAGCGTTTGTATCAACCCATTGCTTTTGAATTTGTTCACCGCAATAGTAGAGCACCTCGCTGTGATCGGGCCAGCCTTCTCTTTCGGTGTAAACCTGGCAAACAATTTCGCCACTATTCCAGGAAAGCAGCCACCATTCATGAAGGGTGTAATCTACTTCGATTTTTGTTGTTCGTGTATTTTGAGAAAAGAGCGTCGGTGCTGTTTCAGCAGGCGTCGGATTTGAGGCAGCCAAAAACAATACAATAATCAAAACGATCTGTAGCCCTCTAACGAAAATATGTCTGCTTTTCTTATCCATTTTTATCAAACGTCTGCCCTTACGGGTATGACGGAACTGGTGTGTCCCAAACCGGCGTCGGATATGGTGCCTGGGTTGCCCGAGGGGTTGCTGTTGGCAGCGGGCTGGTGCTCCCGGGCAATGGGGTTACGGTCGGCAGTCCAACGGTCGGTTCCACCCATGGCTCAGGCGTATCTTCCAGCGTGGGCATTGCCATGCGCGTCCATTCTGCCTGAACGGTTGCTGTTTGACCGATTACCTGGGTTAGTTGCCATTCATAGGTCAAAACCACTGCGTTCAAAGCCGAAGGTTCGCTAATAGCCTCAATCGCCTGGTCAACCAGTTGCGCGATCTTACCGCTTCGCGGCAAAAGTACGCTTGTCCCGGAATAATCGGGCAATTGCCAGCTTTCCAGAACATCCCAACCCAAAACGAAGGACTTCACCCGCTCAGGATCTCCCAAACGCAATGCCAAAGGAATACGCAAGATGATATCTGACAAGCTGATGTCCGTATCCAGCTTCTCGATATACGAAGCATAGAAGACCGGAATCCGAGCCATACGACCCCAATTAACTAATTTTGTAAAGAGCAATTGTAAGACTTGCTGTTGCCTGGTTGTGCGAAAAACGTCATCATCGTTTACGTAAGAAACATAACAAAGCGTTTTTTCGCCATTCATACTATGTAAACCAGCCGGCAAACCGCCGCAATCATCTCTGATTGGATAAAGCACACTGACTTCCAACGAATCCAAATCGTCCACCAGCCATTTAAATTCAGTTTCGTGTGCCACGACGTAGCGGTCGGGCCACAAGCCAAAATTGTATGCAAGCGTCTCGTAAACCAGCTTCATCCCACCCAAAGGGTATGCAGAATTAAACCTGCCCATCCCAAAGCCCGGTAAATAAAGATAAGTCGAACCCGGAATTGAAATGAGGCTCGCTTTTGAAAGCCGTTCATTCACCAGGAGCAAATGAATCGCATTCGTCCGACCGCGAACCGGTTTTTCTTCTTCCGCACCGAGGAAAAGCCAGATGCTCGTCCCATCAGGTAAGGCTGCCGGATTGGCGGGCGGAGGAGCCGGGGTTGGCATATCTTCAAGCGGGGCTGCAAAAGTGGGCCAGGGCGTTGAGGTAGTGGTTGGCGAAGGGCTTAGCGTCGGACTCGGGCTAAAGTTGGCGAGTCCAGCACTCCCAATTCCCGGTTGTCCGTCTGAGGGTCTGCCGGTCGGCAAACAACTTGAAAGCAGCAGACTCAAAGCCAAAACGCTCAAGGCAAAGGAAAAAACCAGCTTGTTTAATTTTGGTAAAGTGCGCTTAGTTTCCATAGCTCCATTCAGCTGCCTTTAGACAGTCCATCAGCTAATCATTATAGCATAGCAAAGGTTTATAAAACTTTTTGCTTCAATTTCTTAGCATTTCCTGATATGGGAGCGTATTCATTAAATATGGGGTTTTTTGAATCGATTCCTGAATCTGGACTAACAAGCTTGTCTTGTATAAACATTTTCCACCGACCAATTGCGCCTGGATTTCATCCCTCTTTCAAATATAGTAAACTTGTCTGAAGGATTTATGCCTTCCTATAAGGTGAAACTATGAATGAAAAAATTGAAGATACTCAAAACGTTGTCGTCATGGCACGTAAGAAAAAAAGCCCACGGCTGCCCCAGCTGCTGATTGTCGTTTTAGGCGGGCTGGTTATTGCCAGCCTGGTCATTGCAGTTATCGCCGGGGTTTATCGCAAAAACTATGCCGATCGAATTTATCCCGGTGTAAGCGTTGCCGGGGTTGATCTTTCGGGCCTGACCCTCGGACAAGCCGTGGTTGAATTGAACAGCAAATTGACCTATGGCAAACTTGGCCAGCTCCAGCTGAGCAACGGACAAAACGAATGGGCTTATACCCCGGAAGCACTTGGTTTTTCTTTTGACCAGATTGAAGCCGCGAATCAAGCTTTCGCAATCGGCCATTCCAAAAAAGGCTTGGCAAATCTGAGCGAGCAATTCCGTGCAATCAGCTCTGGCATAGAAATTAACCCTTCGATTGTCTACGACCAGGCGAAGGCTTATCAACAGGTTCAGCAATTAGCGACGCAAACTGACATTGCCTTGGTTGAGCCGAGTGTCAGCCTCGAGAATGCTCATGTGGAGTTAATCAAGGGGCAAACCGGCAAGAAAGTTGACGTTTTGGCGACTTTGCGCAAAATTGAACCTTTCCTTTTGCTGCAACAAAACGGCAAAGTTAGCCTTGAAATCAAAGAGCAGGTTCCGGTTACCGTCAACGCAGACCAAACCGCAAATCTGGCACAAACAATTCTGAGCGAGCCTTTTACCATCCATGCTTCCGATATAAATTCAGGGCACGAACCCTGGATTATTCAGCCGCAAGACCTGGC
>CAYVOY010000131.1:0-4530 GCA_964453395.1 uncultured Anaerolineaceae bacterium | reverse complement strand
AGTTGGAACGACGTCAAAATGGATCACATTTTTTGGGATGCTGAAAATAAAACGATGAGTTTTATCGACTGGGGAAACGGCCAATTTTTCCTGCCTCAAGAAACGGGCGAAAATAGTCCGTTTTGGACTGATTACGTCCAAATGCTCGAAGAAGGGCTCAATTTGCTCAACCAAACCTCGCCCCAATTAATCCAGGACCTCGGCTGGCCGCTCCATGCTTCCGAAATTACCATCGACGACATCCCCCAATTGCGCATGCGCGTCGAATATCTTGAAACTTATCTCTCGATGCGCGCGATGGAATACGAATTGCTCTTTGAGCGCTTCACGAAAGACTTGCCTGACCTCGAAGCACTGGCTCAGACGCTTGAGCTAAACAACGATTTACGCCAGTTTGGAATTCATACCGATACAGAACGCTTGCTCACCGCCTCCAAAGCTTTGCTCTTTAAGTTTTTGGAAAATGACGAAAACGAAAAAGTCAGCTTGCTAATCAGCTCGCTCGAAAATTCCCTTAAAGAAGATCTTCCGCAAGAATGGCAACTGGCTTCCTATTTATTTAAGCAAAAAACGACGCTCTCAAACGAAGAATTGTTGGAATTATTGGATGCCATGCTCTCAAAAAGATGGAGCGATGCGGTGTGGCAAAGCCGTTCACTTCTCAACCGTGAGCTTGCAAACAAAGAACTCGCTTCACTAATTTTTGCTATGCGCAGTATCGCTTTAGAAAAAGATGCAACTTCAACCATCTATGCCGATATCCGCAGTCTTTTAAACAGCCTCGAAGAGCAGCTGAACATTCTCAACTCCAGCCCGCAAAATTCAGCGGAGCTTGCCAAAATACTTAGCAATCTCAAAAATCAACTTCAAGCCATTGCTTCTTCCTGGTCAGTTTTAGAGCCGAATGAAGTGCTCGGCAACCAGCTTTTTAACTTGCGCCAGCTGATAAATGAAGCCAATCAAATCCGCCTCAAATTGCCTCAGGGAATGCAAGAACGCTTGCAAAAAGCGCTCAATATTTGCCGTGATATCTATCAAAACTGGAATGCAGCAGACTTTGAAAGCACGCTCAAGTCAGTAAAAAACCTCTTTCTAAACGAACCGACGCTCGATTATCTCCTGCCTTTGGCAAGCGAACTCGAAAAAACACAAGAAGATCTGAAGCATTTTGAAAACGGACCGGAAGCCGACCAATCAATCAATGGTTTCGCCCAAAGCTTGTTCAAAAACAGCGATGAGCTGGCTTTCCATCTTGGCAGACCAGATTGGTATATTGCCATCAAAAATGCACTCCGCAGCATGGCAGAAGCGCTCAATCTCGAAAATTTGCAAGAGCAGGCTCAGCAACTCGGCTGGCCAACACCCTGGCTCTTTTTGACCGGTCTAAAACTCGACCTGCCATTTGAGCACTTAGCGCAAAGTCAACTAAATCAGGAACAAAAAGAGCTTCTGCAGCTCTTCCACAAGCAAATCCGCCAGCAAATCCCAAACGCAGAAACGCTCATCCATTTACGCCGCCTTTTGCCGGTCAGTTATAGCGCCTATAAACAACTTGACGAGGAGTTTCAATTCATCTTATCGAACCTCCCACGCGAAGCTCTGGACATCAACCTGGAAGTTTTCCCGGCTCAAGACCGCAGCATGGTAGAAGAAGCCTTTGAAACTTTGGAAAAAGTTCGCACTTGGAAAAAAGCTGTAAACAACGGTGACTGGTTCCTGCTAAAAACAATGGCAGAAAAATTTGATTCGAATTGGGCAATTCTGGATGACCTTAAAAAAGCCACCGCTCTTTGGTCAAAAGAAGTCCTGCCTGCTATTAATGATATTAAAAACCGAAACTGGAAATCGACGAACAACACCCAGCTTGAGAATCCGGCAATCAAAAATCTCGGAGAAGCTCAGGCACATCTCTACACATTCATTTGTGAATGGCAGAAAATTGACGTCAGCGGAATTTACCGGGAGTTGCTCAACGAACTGGTCTACCAAGCCGATGCAGCACAGGCGGCTTTCTTCAAAGCCTGGCAAACGCTTTTGCGAACCAATTCCAAGGCTCAATTCTGGCTGATACAAAACCAAGAAAGCTTTTTTAGCGAAATTAACCAAAACCTGCTGAGTATCTACCGTTCGATGCGGGATATTCAACGCAATTTCGACCTTATCAATCAGCCCGAAATGGCTCGCACTCGTCTGGCTCAAAACGCAGCCGGAAACCTGATGTTTCTCCTGATTCGCGTCGATGAAACCGTCAATCCTAAGGAAAAACTCAGCCCGGTTTTCAAACGCTGGCAAGGTCAATATCTCGACCTTCTCTCAACAATCGACACCCAAAAGATTCGTCAGGGAATTCAGGAAGTCGAATCCATCCATCCCCTGCTGCCTTGGTTTGATGAGCTCGTCAGACGTGATTCAGGATACTTTGAACCAAGCCAGTCTCATCAATGGTAAAATAAACCGAATTTACGGATAAAAATATGCAACTAATTAAATTAGATTCCCAAAGCGGCTTCTATTTGGCAGAACCGCTCGATACATGGTTTACCGCCGGTCAGCACGACTTTGCCATTCCCGAAGCCGGTGGCTCAAGCGCACGTGTTTTTCTCTATAAACACGCCTCCGGAAAAAACCCATTTGGTTGGGATCCGGCTTTTAAAGTAATGCGGCATGACAAAATATCTTATGCCAAACCACTTTTTATTGAAGAATATAACATCCTCGCCAACTTGCGCGGATTGGACAATTTAACCCCAATGCTGCAAGGCGGTTTCCTCAAACCAGCAGCAGGAACAGTTTGGCCCCCTGAAATTGCCCCCCTTACCAAACAAATGCAAGCTCAGGGCAGTGCCGCGAACATTAAAGGCGAAATGGCAGTCTTCGAAGTTGATGAAATCGAAGATTTGCTCGCCCAGTTTGAAGAGCGCATCGAAGATGGTTGGTTACCTTTCCTAATTCTTGAAAGACGCTGGGAAGATAACCTCTATCTGCTTTGCGATGCCGGCTACACTCGTGGAAACTTCGTCCGCAACTTGAGCATGAAACAAGTTTTAGACATCTCAGTTCAGATATGTACAATTCTTGAAAATGCCCACGCCCGCGGTGCAAGCTTCCTCGACCATAAATTGTTACATTACTACTGGAACGAATTTAGGCAGAAAGTTATCATCATCGATTGGAATATCGGGCATTGGCAACCAAAAACATTTGGACCCGAAGTGCAACAAGCTGATATGATTCAGCTCAGTTCGCGCGCAATCCATCACATTTTTACTGGCAGGCAGGCACCCGGTTCGGTTGCCGTTGGTGCAAACCGTCCCGATGAAATAGCCGCTTCTCCCACACATTTCAAAGCAAGCTATTCCTACGACGTTCAAAATCGTTTGAACGAAGGCGAAATGCAATTTCTTGCAAATGCTTTAGATGGGCAATTCAAAAACCCCAGCGAAATGAAGGCGGCTTTGCAGGTCTTGCAAAGCAAACGTCTTTAGACCTGCCATTCTCAGGAGACTACTATGATCAGTTCTTTAATTGAACAGGCAAAAAATGTACTCACCAAACTAAACCCCAGTGATGACGAGCTTCTTGAAGCGGAAACCGGTCTTTCAAACTACCTGGAAGCTTTGGCAACAAACCGCATTGGCGACCGCGTTGAGATTGACGACCTCGAAGAGGCAAATCGACTGCTGCGCGAGATACGCCGCGAACGCAGTCGCCGTGGCATGACTCCCTCAACTCAACCGGCCCAAAATCTGGAATCCGAGTCATCCGCTGAGAGCTTGGAAAACACTCAACCCGAAATCAGAAGACCGGACGATCAAGAGATTGCACCATCAGTCGCCCAAAACGCTCAAGCAACTCCCCAATTTGAAGACACTCCTCAAATTTCCTCTGCAGCTTCTGATAAAAGCTTCAATCAACCAAGCCCAGCAGCACCGCTTTTAGGCAACTTTGAAGCCCATCCCACACCAATCACCCGTTCAAGCTTAAGCGGTGACAATCCCGGTGGAATCGACAACGACCCCTTAAAGCGTTTCTTCCAATCCGCCCATGACCCTGAAGCTGAACGGATGATGGATCAGGCTGAAGAAGCCTTTTACAAGGGTAACTATCAGGTCGCCATCCCGCTCTATGAAAAAGTAATCCAAATGGAGCCGGGCTGGACGCGGGCGCAGGAACATCACAGCGAAGCGGAAGAATACCTCCGCTCCGGCAACATTCCATCGGTCGCGCTTCCCCCCGAAGCCGGTAAAGCTTATGGTAAGGCACAATCGGCTGCCCGTGTTTTTCGCTATCAAGTCGCCCTGAATTATCTTGACGAAGCCTTTGACCATCTCGAAGATGCCGGTATCAAACGCTGGCGTGAAGGTGAAGAACTCCGTCATGACCTCGAAAACCAAATGCAGGCATTCGACGTCTATCGCGAAGGTCAAAATCTGCTTTCGCAAGGCGAATTAGTCGCCGCTCTGGGTAAAATTCAAACCGCAGCCAGTGCAGTTGCCATCCCCGAATACATCGACAAAGCCAACGAAGTTC
>CAYVOY010000130.1:0-4544 GCA_964453395.1 uncultured Anaerolineaceae bacterium | reverse complement strand
CCGGAATCCGTGCGAACAACCACACCATCCGCCACCGCAACCGCAAATTGCTCGGTGCGGACACAGCCCTGACTCTCAGTCGGCGGTGCAAAATCCAGGGCGGCATAGGGCTTCAGTTCACCCCAGACGGCATGCGGCCCGCCGGTGTAAGCCCAAACCGAACCGGCATCAAAGGGCAAAATCAATTCTGTTTGCAGTAAACTTCCCGGTAAAACGGTCGTATTCCTGCGCCAGGGATCGCCAAAAAGCTCTTGGTAAGTCTTGGCATAGCCCTCCGGACCAATCGCGAAGGCATAGTCATCCCCATCATAAAGCAAAGAAAAATAATGTTGCAAAGCAACTGTGGCAGAATTTTGCCAGGGGTCAATGTTTTCAATCGTGCCATTTTGGTGATCGATGCTGCTCATTTCGGTGTTGAAATAGCTGTAGAAGCCTTCGTTGAGCAAATTGGCAATAAATGAAATTTGCAAATGCGGGCCGCGATGATTATTTTCAAAGCCCAAAAACGCGCCTTCGCTTGACTCATCCTTTTGCGGATTGCTCAGAGCTCCGGTTTGAAATTCGATCAGCGCCAGGAGCATTTTAGGGTTAAGGCTCAGGTTTTCGCCATAATAGGTCAGAACGCCAGCCGCGTCGAGATTTCTGCCATTGATGGTAGCCCTGTAATTTTTGAACCAGCCATTGGTCGATTGCAAAAAGGCTTTCAAATCAAAATCAATTAAATCAGGACCATAAACAAAAGCAGCATCGGGGATGATTTGAAATTCTGTGCCCCAAAATTCTTTATAATAAATCGGCATTTTCATCGGGAAACCGGGTGGCAAGGTGGTCACGTCTTCGGGGATTTGCGGGATTGCCCATAAAATCTCCTGAGGCGTGCAGCCAAAGCGCCAGGAAAGAGAGTCCAGACTATCGCCACTTTGCGCGACATAATCGACCAGGCTTCCCGGTTCGTAAACCGGGCGCTTTGAAGCTGGTGTTGAAGTTGCCTGGGGCTCTTCACTTTGCGCAAGCGTCGGGGTGGACGAGACAATATAACCCGAATTCCTCCCAGAGCCGCAGCTGCTGGTAAAGATCGCGATGATTGCCAAAACCGTGAAAATTTTGTTTCTGTGTTTGCGAAAATTCATACTTCACCCAAAATCCAAAGGGTAGTAAAACTATAACACAAGCTGAAAAATTCGTTTAGCGGCTAATGTGCGAAGCGACGATGCCATAAATGCTTGCCTGGCGGACTTCTTCACCCTTAACCAACCAACCCTGCAAAAACTCCGAACCCGATTTGGTCTTCCAGCCGCTCATCACAAAAGCAAGCGGACCTTCCGCGGGAACCCATTCCCCGTTATATTTTCGGGCAATGTGCAAATGGGTACCGGTCGATTTCCCGCCTTCGCAGGAAGGATGTCCGATTCGATCTCCGGCTTCCAGCCAGGTTCCCACCGGCACGCGGTTTGTCGTCGCGATATGCAAATAGATGATGTTCCAACCGGTTTGCTCGTAACCGTCGCCGTCCATGTCAACCACAACCACGCCTTCTTCCGAGCGAACGACCAAACCAGCAGCGGCTGCGGTCACCCAGTTCCAATTCGTATGGCAACCCGATTCAGCGGTTGGAGGTGAAAAGTCGAGTGCAGCGCGCACATCGGCAGCACCCCAAGCAGCATGTGGGCCAACCGTGTAAGCCCAAACAACGCCGGGTTCAAAGGGCAAAATCAATTCCGGCTGTAAAACATCGGGCGTGAAAATTGGCTCGTGCTCCTGGGCAATTACCCAAGGGTCTCCAAACATACGGCTGTAGGTGGCGATGAAACCATCCTCGCCATAAAGCGTGTTGGACCAATCTTCAAAGCGATATAAGGTGGAGAAAAATTGCATTAATCCAACCGTGCCGCAATTGAGTTCTGCCGCAAGGCGCAAGCGCCAGCCATCCTGAAAGTCTGTGGTAACAAGCGTGCCTTCGCGCCAGCCATAATAGCCGCTTTCAATCAAACCGGCAGCTTTAACCAGTTGATGGTGCAAACCGGCCGCATCCATTTTGATGCCGAGCGGGTGCCATTGCGAAAATTCATCCGCCGGTTTTGGGCCATAAACCCAACCGCTTTGGTGTTCAATCAGTGTCAGTAAAAGCCGGGGATGAATCGCAAACTCTTTGGAAACTTTTTCGAGAATCGCCGCACCGCTCATCTCGCCGTGGGCATAGACTTGCTCTTTGTAAGTCGAGAGATATCCGCCTGCCTGCTCAACATAAGCCGCAATATCAAAATCAACCGATGAGGGCGAATTAACCACTTCGCTGTCCGGGAAAAGTTTTAAATTTGAGCTGGTTTGTTTCAGGCGGTTAGGGATTAACAAAAGTTGACCAACCGGGATAAAGCCTTCTTCCGGAAGAGCTGAGGCTGAAGTGATTTCTTGGGCTTCAACGCCAAAGCGAATCGCCAAAACGCCAATGCTGTCGCCACTTTGGGCGTAATAGACAATCGGGGCGTTTTCTTCTTGTTGAAGCAAAGCCGCTTGGGTTGGGATGTTTGCCAAAACTTCCGGCTCAAGCGTCTCTTGAAGTTCGGGGATTTCCTCGGTCGCTTCTGGCGTTTCGTCTTCGGTGCTCTCTTCAAGCGGAAGGATGCCCAAAGCTGCCAAATCAAGGTCAGGCTCAGAAGGGGCTTCATTTTTAGGGTTTGATTGCGCGGAAACAGGCTGTTCGTTTAGGGCAGCAACAGCTTTTGATCTTAAATCGGGCAATTTTACCGAAAACAGAACCACAAGCGTCACAACAACACAGACAAATATGATAATTCTCGTATTCATTTGTTTGCGTTTTTGCTGCACAAGCCCCAGGCGCTTATCCAATGGGTTAAGGGTTGCTGATCTCGTTGATTTCTGATCGACCATTATATGCTTCAATTGTGACACCGTCTTTCACCAAACTCCCGTCATAAACTGTTCCGTAACTGCTGGCAACCCATCCCCCTAAATTGAAGGGGATTCCACCTCCGGCTTGGATCCAAACTCCGTTGTATCGTCTGCTGAGATGAAAATGAGTTCCGTTGGTAACGCCGCCTTCGCAGGAAGCGCGTCCAATGACATCTCCTGTTGCAACAATCGTGCCTGCAGGGATAGCAGTAGCCGGGTCAATGTGAAAATAATTGAGCGTCCAACCGGTTTGTTCATAACCGTCACCGTCCAAATCGATAATCACAGCCGCCCCTTCTGAACGAACAACCACTCCGTCTGCAGCTGCCAAAACCGGCGCATCGCTAAAATAACAACCATAATCATCAGCATTCCCCGGAGGGGCAAAATCGAGCGCAGACCAGGCACTTCCCGTCCCCCAAGCCCAATGCGGACCGGATGTGAAAAGCCAGACATCACCGCTTTTTAAGGGAAGGATCAGCTCCGGCTGGCTCAGTCCATCGGGAATGAGCGGGGCGATGGTAAAAGCAAAAGGATAGCCAAAAAGCTCTTGATAAGTTTGATAAAAGCCTGTTTCGGAAACACTGCGCTTCCAGGCTTCTTTTCCTTGCAAGAGGCTAAAAAGATGTTGCAGAGCGGCTGTTCCGGCGTTGATGCCCGGGTCAACGCGCATCACATCGCCATCGGCAAGCGTCCAAACTGCGACCCAGTTGTTTTGCCAATAGCTCATGCCGCGTAAAAGTTCATTGGCAGCAAAACTAAGCTGCTTGTAAAGCCCCTTTTGATTGTTATTTTTCAAACCAAGCGGATATTCTTCTAAATCGCAAGTTTCGCTGGGAGAACGCAAACAGCCGGATTGGTGCTCGAGCAATGCCAGCAACAGCCTGGGGTTGACTGATTGCTCATTGGCGACCCTCCGGACGATTTCGGCACCGCTCAGCTCCGTTTCGTCATCCATTTCTTCTTGATAGCGGTTCAATTTTCCATTAAATTGCCATATTATTGAGGCGATGTCAAAATCTTTGACCGAAGGACCATAAATGATTTCGGAATCGGGGATGATGCGGAAAGACGTCGCTTGCTCGTTGGCACTGGCAGGCGGAATGAGGAGCAAATCGTCCGGTTCAATCAAGTTGGGGTCTTCGATCTCATTGCGTTCCACAATTTGCTTGACTGATACCTGGTGACGCTGAGCAATTGCCGCTAAAGTATCCCCGGATTTTATGGTGTATTCGTCTTCGGAAGTGCGCAGAGCAGGCAAAACTTGCGGCACCATAGGCGTCGGCTCGTTGGTGAAGGCGGCCGGGGTCATCGTCACGCGCGGTTCGTAAGTAATCTGAGCTGTGATTTGCGGACTTGCTGTTTCTTGCCCGTTTGTTGGCAGAGGAGTAGATTTTTGAGTGCTTTGGTTTTGATTTGAGACAATAAAAGGCTCAAACCCCTTATTTTCTCGTTGACAAGCAACCAGGCTTAGAAAAAAGAGGATAAGGATGGATAGCAATGCAAAACCAAAGAGCTTTGGCTGAATTTTTTTGGGGTGTATAGAACCTTTATGTAAGCTTTTCATGGGATTTAATGTGCACTTTACGTGCCAGAAAACGGAAAGCGGGGAGCAGGAAGCTGGGAAGAATCCG
>CAYVOY010000129.1:3117-4596 GCA_964453395.1 uncultured Anaerolineaceae bacterium | reverse complement strand
TGCGAAAATGCTTGAAGAACTTCAAATTGGCGACCGGCTTCGTTTGCGCAAAGCTCATCCATGCGGGGGATATGAGTGGGAGGTTGTTCGCCTTGGTGCGGATATTGGCTTGGTTTGCCAAACTTGTGGACATAAAGTTTTTATCTCAAGACGCGATTTAGCGAAAAGGATCAAAGTAAAGGAAACAGGTAACACGAAATAGGTAGTCGTCAACATTCATTCGATGCTGACCGCTCAATAACGGTTTTTCTCTATGATGGTACAATCGTGGTATGAAAATTAAACGCTGGCATGTTTGGCTTGGTCTGGCTGTTAGTGCCATATTCATCTGGATTGCCTTTCGCAAGGTGGATTTTGCGCTTGTTTGGGAACAACTGAAAACTGCAAAGCTGGCTTATGTCGGTTTGGGAATTCTGGCTTACTTCCTGGCGCTTTTCATTCGCACCTGGCGCTGGAAAACTTTGCTCTCCCCCATCAAAAAGGTAAAACTTCCAACACTGTTCTCAATCATTTCCGCCGGATATATGGCGAATAACGTCTTCCCCGCAAGGGCTGGCGATCTGCTGCGAACGGTCTTTTTGCGAAAAAAGGAAGAAGTGCCAATCTCGGCTTCATTGGCAACCATTGTTGTTGAGCATCTTTTTGACGGCATCGCGATTCTCGCGCTGGTCTTGCTCAACTTTGGGCAGCTCAGTCGTTTTGCGGCCGGGAGCCAATGGGTTCCGATTATCGAAAACGCCGCTCTTTGGGTGGGCATCATTTTTGGTGTACTCTTGCTTGTTTTCGTCGCTATGGTAGTTTTCCCCGCCAAGATGAAAGTGGCAAGCGATTGGCTGATTGACCATCTGATCCCGAAAAAATTCCGCGATGCTCTAAAAGGCATTCTTCAAAAATTTATCGACGGGCTGGCGGTGCTTCATAGTCCATTGCAGTCGCTTTTGGTGATGGCGCAATCGGTTCTAATTTGGGTAACCGAGACAGGTCTCTATTGGGGCGTGATGATGGCGATGGGCTTCAGTTTGGAATTCCGCTCATTGCTTATGGTGGTCGGGATCGTCAACCTGGTTTTGCTTGTTCCGGCAGCACCGGGCGGCTTGGGCACTTTCGATGCCGCCATAAAAACGATGATGGAGCTTTTCGGCTTGACGGCTGAAAACGCTTTGAGTTATGCATTGCTTCTGAGGTTTGCTTTGTGGCTGCCGGTTACAATTTTGGGCGCGTTCTTCTTTGTTAAAGAAGGTTTCAGCCTGAGCGATGATCTCGATAGTATGCAAGAAAAATATAAATCAGAAGATAATAGCCAAAGTTAGCGCTTAAATGAGGTTTTATGACTAAGACAAATGAGAAAATTGCTGTGATTGGTGCCGGGTTTGCCGGTTTGAGTGCTGCGCTCGATTTGCGCAAAGCAGGTCATAAGGTAACGATTTTTGAAGCAGGAGAAGTGCCGGGTGGTTTGGCTTCGGGCTTCAAAGAGCCGGG
>CAYVOY010000129.1:0-3017 GCA_964453395.1 uncultured Anaerolineaceae bacterium | reverse complement strand
TTTTTGAAGCAGGAGAAGTGCCGGGTGGTTTGGCTTCGGGCTTCAAAGAGCCGGGCTGGGATTGGTCGGTTGAGCGTTTTTATCACCATTGGTTCCAATCTGATAAACACCTTTTAGGTTTGATTGACGAATTAGGTTGGTCGGATCAGGTAATTTTCCCAAAGCCGGTCAGCGTCATGTACTACAATGGCAAGTATTATCCCTTCGATTCTATAATCTCAGCGCTGCTCTATCCGGGTTTGGGCTGGGGGATTAACAAAATCCGTTTTGGCTTGGTGGGTCTCTATCTGCGGATTACGAATAATTGGAAACCGCTCGAACAAACTACCACCGATGCCTGGATGCGGAAATATGCCGGCGACAAAGTCTTTGAAAGCATGTGGAAGCCGATGCTGGATGGTAAATTTGGCGAAAACTGGGCTGATAAAGTCAATATGGCCTGGATGTGGGCGCGTTTGCATTCCCGCACAACCCGATTAGGCACTTTTCAGGGCGGATTCCAAAATTTTGCCGATAAGTTTGCCCAAAAACTGATCAATGACGGGGTTGAGATTCGTTATCAGCAGCCTGTTAAGAAGGTCAGCAAGAATGAGAATGGCGGTTTGGATGTGCTGGTCGGTGATTCGGCGCCTGAGCATTTTGACAAGGTTATGGTGACGCTTTCTCCCGGGCAGATGGCGAAATTAACCCCCGAACTGCCTGAAAATTATTTGGGCGAATTGCTTAAATTAAACCATATGGGCGCAGTGGTAATGACGCTTTCAATCAAACATCCGCTTTCTCCGGACGGCTATTATTGGTACAACATCCCCAAACAAGCCGGCTATCCATTCCTTTCATTAGTGGAACATACCAACTTCCTTTCTCCCAAACATTTTGGGGGCGACCATATCATTTACATTGGCGACTATTTAGAAAAAGACCATCCCAATTTCAGTAAATCTGATGATGAACTTTTGGCAGAATTTTTGCCTCATCTGAAAAAGATCAACCCGGAATTTGAGCCAGATTGGGTCAAAAAGGTTTGGGTCAGCAAAGCAAGCTATGCCCAGCCGATTCCTTTGGTTAATCACAGCCAAAATATCCCGGCGATTAAGACACCAATTGAGGGTTTATATTTTGCCAGTATGAGCCAGGTCTATCCCTATGACCGTGGCACGAACTTTGCCGTGGAAATGGGGCGCCGGACAGCCAAAATGATGATTGAGGAATAAACGTCGGAAGCGTATAGCCAAAGCGGAAAAAAATAGTTAATACCACTTTGTGTAAGACTATCGACTTTATTTATGGTTGAAAACGGCATTCCAAAACCTTAAAAATGAGCACTAATTGTTGGAATATTTGAGCTAATAATTAAAATTATCCTATATATAGGGCTGTAGAAGCTTGGGAAATTCCCTAAATAGGGTTTTAGAAAGTGCCCTTCAATTATTGTCAGATAACAACAAGCTGATATGGATATACATTCCAAATCTGGACCTTAAAGAATTGGGGATTTTTAAGACAAATCGAGCAAAACGCCAGGCTTGAGGTGATAGAATTTCCCTATTCACTCAGCAAGTCAGTGTTAGGGAAAGCACAGTGAATCGACATAAACCGATTGCTATTTTTGACCGTCGGTTTTTCGTTAAAATCTAAAATGAGGAGTAGAGCGCATGAATGCTCAACAAGCGTGGCAGGCAACAATCGGACAATTACAGATGGAGCTAAGCAAAGCCTCTTTTGATACCTGGGTGAAAAACACTCAACTGATATCATATGAGGATGCTTCGGCTACTTTTGCACTTGGTGCCGGTAATGCCTACGCTTGCGATTGGCTGGAAAGCCGCCTGAAGAGCACTGTGGTCAACAAACTCTCGGGGATGATGGCGAGGAATGTGCAGGTTGAATTTAAGGTCTATGCCCCACCACAGGTTGATCTTGAAGAAGAAACCGTTTCAATCCCCAAGCCTGAGCCGGTTGAAAAAGACCTCTATGACACTCAACTGAACCCAAAGTATCGTTTTGATAATTTTGTTGTCGGGTCAACCAATCGGCTGGCGCATGCCGCTTGCCAGGCGGTTGCCGAAAACCCTGCCCGCGCTTATAACCCGCTTTTCATTTATAGCAGTGTCGGTTTGGGCAAAACGCATATGCTGCATGCGATTGGCAATGCTGTTTTGCAGCAGGGCAAACAGGTTTTGTACGTTTCTTCCGAAGAATTCACCAACGATTTGGTACATGCAATTCGCACGAAAACAACCACAACCTTCCGCGAGAAATATCGCGAAGTCGACGTTTTGCTGATTGATGATATCCAGTTTATTGCCGGGAAGGATTCGACACAAGAAGAGTTTTTCCATACCTTCAACTCCCTCTATGGGCAAGACAAGCAAATTGTGATGACTTCAGACCGCTCGCCCAAGGCGATGAGCACGCTCGAAGACCGCTTGCGCTCCCGTTTTGAATGGGGATTGACGGTCGACATGCAGGCGCCGGATTATGAAACGCGTTTGGCAATTTTGCACGAAAAGGCCGAAAAAGTTTCAATGCACGTTCCGGAAGAGGTTATTGACCGGATTGCGAAATTGATTTCAACCAATGTGCGCGAATTGGAAGGTGCCTGGAACCGTGTTTTGGCTTTTGCACAGCTGAGCGGGCAAGAACTTTCCTTGGGTTTGTGTGAACGAGCTTTGTCCGATTTTTTGCCACAGGCAAGCAGCATCACCTCAAAAACGGTTTTAGAAGTCGTTTCGGAGTTTTTTGGCGTCAGTCTAAGCGCTCTGACCGGCAAAAGCCGCGCCCGCGATATTGCTTTTCCGAGGCAAATTGCCATGTACCTTATGCGCGACCAAGGCGATATGTCACTACCCAGAATCGGTGAAGAACTGGGCGGCCGCGACCACACAACCGTGATGTATGCTTGCGACAAAATCGCAGAATTGGTCGACAGCGACGACAAAGTGCGCAAACAGATTATGCAGCTAAAAGGGCAATTGCAAAACCAAAGCGTTGGGGTTTGAGGTTTAGTTTATTAA
>CAYVOY010000128.1:760-4645 GCA_964453395.1 uncultured Anaerolineaceae bacterium | reverse complement strand
CCTAATCAAGCCTGTTTAATGTCAACAATGTCTGCCCGATGTTCATTGCTAAGGCGGGGTCGTTTTCTTCAATAGCGATTGCAATAACGAGGGGTGTTGCAACCCAATCTGATGTGGTGCCACCAATATACCAGGTGAGCGGCTCGCTGCCGTTAATCAGAGCATGTCCCAATTGGAACCAAACAGGATTCTGCTCTGAAGCGTAACTGGCTTGAATAGCTTGCGCCTGGCTTTTATCTAAAACTTCTTGACTTGGCGAGTTTTGCCCATAGAGCAGCCATTCTCCTTCGGGCGTTTTGTACGCATTTACCAATGCCGGTGAGGGACGGATGCCATTATTCGTTATCGTTGCCGCAACCAGCGACATCTGTAAAGGACTGACATGAATATTGCGAACCAAGAGCGGGTTCGTTTCAAGCTCGTCTTCTGTCAGTGGTTGCTCAGCCTGAGCGGTTTGGATTGCCAAATTTGGCGCTTCAAAAAGCCCCAGTTTTTCCAAATCATCCAATAGAAGGGCAGGATCAACGGTCTGTAAAATCTCATTAGAAATGCTTTCACAACCGAATTGGAAGGGGGTTAATGAAGTTCCTGAAGCTCGCATTGCAGCATAGCAATCCGGATCCTCTTTGGATAAACCATCAGCGGAAGATAAATCGAGGTTATGGTTACTTTCCAGCAAGCTGTTCATTGCAAGCAAATTAGCCAGCGTTCCAAGCGGATAAGTGCCTTGAGTAGCACGGTTGAGCAAAGGTGCGTCCGTCCGAGCCATTAGGCTATCCCAGTTTTCCGATATCTGATTGGCGTCGAAATAGGGATGGCTTGCCATAGCATAGATTTCTCCGGTTTGGGCATTCATCAGGACGATTGCACCATTGTGCTCCCCCAATAGCTCATCGGCTTTTTCTTGCAGGCTTAAATTCAGATTGAGCTTGATATCCAGGCCGGGTAAAGGTTGATTGTAGAGCAGCTGATTTTTCCAGCTTTCTTCGGCAGAGGTGCCGGCATAACCTCGCAGCAGGTCATATTGAGAAGCCTGCAAGCCGCTTTGTCCATAAGCCGGATGTGCAAAACCAAGTGTATTGGAGAGCTCGGGGTAGTTTTGCCAAAGTTGATAGGTTCCGGGTTCGCCTACAACCTCAACCAATTTTTCTCCGGAGAGGGCATAAATTTCTCCCCGTGGTGAAAAACGGTCATAGACAGCCCAACGAGGGTTTTCTGGTCTGGAGAGCAATTCTCTCTGTTTTGGGAAAGCCAAATAGCCATTCCAGGCAACAATCACAATGAAGATAATGCTAAAAATCGCAGCAACTAATTTATAGGGACTGCCTGTCTTTTTTGGCAGCTCAGTTGAAGCAGTTTCTGTGCTAATTTTTAGCAAAAGCACAATAGCCATCAGGTTCGTTATCAAAGATGAACCACCATAAGATAAGAAGGGCAGCGTTACGCCTGTCAGAGGCAGCAAACCCATATTCCCACCGATAATCATGATGGATTGCAAACCAAACCAGGATGAAATCCCAAATGCAAGGTAACGACCGAAGGTGGTTTTGCTTGAAAGTGCGATATTAATCCCGCGAATAACAATTAGAAGCAACAAGAACGTTACCGCAAGCGTGCCAAACAAGCCCAGCTCTTCGGCGATGCTCGTGAAGATAAAATCAGAAACCGCTACCGGAACAAATTGTGGGCTGCCCAAACCGGGCCCGGTGCCGCTTATGCCCCCGGCAGCGATGGCAATTTGAGCCTGTGCCAGTTGCCAGGAGCTGCCACTGGTGTCAAGCCAGGGATTAAGCCAAATATCCACCCGGATTTTGACAACGTCAAAAGCAAAATAGCCAATTGTTCCCGCAAGCAAAGCCAGCCCTGGAATAATCCAGAGTAGTTTTCGCTTTTGAGTGGTTACCGAAAGCATTAATACGTAGAGTATGATAAACAAACTGGCTGTCCCCAAATCACGCTGAGCAAGCAAAAGCAAACCTGCCAAGCCGACGACGACTATTGTCGGAAAGACAGAACTAATCCAGCTGATGTTTGGGCGGATTTGGTCGGCAAAGAAACCGGCTAAATAGATGATCAAAAGCAGTTTCAATGGCTCGGAGGGTTGAATGTAGAAATTTAAAACCTTTAGCCAAAGGCGCTGCCCAACTCCGTTGGGATTAACGCCAATAACAAAGGTCAGACCAATTAGAATCAGCCCTATCAAAAGCCAGACATACTTAAATTTCTTGAGCCCGATGATTAAATCTTTGGCATTCAAGGCAAACAAAAATAAGATCGTGCCAAAGAGAAACCACAGGGCTTGTTTGAGCCCAAGCTCGGGTGAGAGCCGCCAGATTGTCAGCATGCCTATACCACTAAGGGCAGCAACTGCCGGAAAAATCCAGGGGTCGCGATTGGGTAATTTTCGGCTTATGTTCCGTTGAATAAGCAAAACAGAAATAAGCCAAATTAGAAAAGGAAAGAAATATTCAACATTAATCAACAGCTTTTCGCTGTGAAGCCGCGTTCCGTTGGCGAGTGCCAGGGCAGCGGCATAGAAAAACATGCTGATGCAGACCATCAGCAACATCGGAGGATGCGTTCTGGTCTGCTTTTTTTGAACTTCTTTCAAACTTATCCCAAATATTTCCCGACAAGCAGGTCTAATTTTGCTCTCGTTTCCGGATTAATTTTATCAGGAGCGGTGCTAAAGGCAAATTTCAAGGCAGTGTCGCAACCACATTCGGCAGGTTTTTCATCAGCGGCGATAATATCAACCAAACGTTTCAAACTGCGCTGGGCAATTTGGGTGTTTTTCTTCAACGTGCTGGATACCATATCCATGGTAACCGCTTCTTCGGTCTCGTGCCAGCTGTCATAATCGGTAACATGAGCCATTGTCGCGTAGTGAATTTCAGCTTCACGGGCGAGATAAGCTTCGGGGGAAGCGGTCATCCCGACCAAAGAAAAACCAAGTTTACGGAAAGTGTGAGATTCACCACGGGTTGAGAAGCGGGGACCTTCGATGGTTACAAAAATTCCGCCTTCGTGAACCTTTGTGTCTTCGCCCTCGAGTGATTTGAGCAGTTGCTTGCTCAAAACCGGACAGAAGGGGTCGGCAGTGCTGACATGGGCAACCAATCCATCGCCAAAAAAGCTGCGTTTGCGGTCTTTGGTGAAGTCGAAAAGTTGATCTGGGATGATAATATTGCCCGGGGCATAATCTTCACGTAAAGAGCCAACCGCACTAACGCTGACAATCTTGTCTATGCCAAGCATCTTCAATGCCCAGATATTGGCGCGATAGTTGACTTCAGTGGGGCTGTAGATATGGCCAATTCCATGACGGGCAAGGAAAGCCAGTTTCTTTCCGTGGATGGTTCCGCTAATGATAGTGGAAGAGGGTTTACCAAATGGAGTATCGAGATCGATTTCTTCGATGTTTTCGATTCCTTCAAAGCCATACAGACCTGAACCCCCGATAATCCCAAATGCATATTCTGACATAATTTGTGCCTCGCTTTCTTTAATTAAGTGGTTTTATGTAAATCTTAAAAACGGCGTCGCCACAATAAATCGAATCGTTATCTTTGACGACGATCGGTTCTTCTACTTTTAAATCATCCAGCCAGGAGCCATTGGTTGACTTTAGGTCTTCATACCACCACTGGTTGAGCTGGTAGCTCAGGCGACCATGCCTGCCGGAAACTGTTTCATCATCTAAAATCAAATCACAATCCGGGTTGCGACCGATCAAAACTTCTGAACTGGTAAAAGTTTGAACATTTTGTTCTTCACCCTGGCTTGTTACCAAGGTCAAGGTGGGAATTGCAATCGTTCCGCCTCTTAAGCGTGAACCGCTAATGCTTTTCCAGAGCAACCAAATGGCAAGCCCAAGGAAAACAT
>CAYVOY010000128.1:0-750 GCA_964453395.1 uncultured Anaerolineaceae bacterium | reverse complement strand
GCGAAAAACCAAGCCGGTAACTGCGTTCATGTTTCGCTTTCCTTCCCTTCCGCATTTTCAACGATGATGCGGGTTGGCTTTGAGGTTGACTGCTCGAGATGTTGATTGTAAATTAATTTGGTCATACCCAATTGTAAAACATCACCCGGTTTTAAGGCGACTTTGTTGGCAGGGAAGCCGTTCACGCTCGTCCCACCCCGGGAACCGAGGTCGAAGAGGATATAGCGCCCCTTGTCTGCCCGCAATTGCAAATGATGGCGGGAAACCATCGGGTCGCGTAAGACAATATCGTTATTCGAATGTCTTCCGAGGTTGATGATGGGCTTGTTTAGATAAAAAGTTTCTTCATCGGTAAGA
The DNA here is from genome assembly GCA_964453395.1 of uncultured Anaerolineaceae bacterium. Taxonomy (GTDB): domain Bacteria; phylum Chloroflexota; class Anaerolineae; order Anaerolineales; family Anaerolineaceae; genus Mesolinea. Next base: position 393 of record CAYVOY010000128.1, on the reverse strand, counting down.
ATCAGGCAGGCATCTTTCGGAATTGCCTCCCCATTGCTTGAATGAACTACCTTTTGCACTGCGGTTTGGCGGGAAGTGTTCTCGTCAATTGCATAATCAGTTTCGACCTTGATTTCAGTATTGCTCAAATCAGACGATTGCAACAATTGAATAACCGGTTTTCGGTCCACCGGATAACCTTGCTCCTCCCAGCTTTCTTTTAAGGATTCTGAAAGGTTGTCCAGCAAAGGCAAAGACTCCTGCCAGGCTTCCCAGCGTTCGGGGGAGACGCGCAAGGTGATCAAATCCGGCAAGCAGAGCTCGCAATGCCCTTGTTGCGCTTCAATTTCTTGCTCGATTAGTTTAAGCAATGTGGCGTTGAGCGACTTCGAGGCACCCGGAAAAATCAACCTG
>CAYVOY010000127.1:0-4646 GCA_964453395.1 uncultured Anaerolineaceae bacterium | reverse complement strand
GGGTTCCCAAACCGGGATTTCGAGGGCGATGTTTCGCTTTTCCCATTTGGTTGTGGCGGAAGGATAGGTTCCGTCAGCCGGGAATTGGCTTACAGGGATAGCATCGCCGTTGCGGGCAATCATTTCGCCCAAAACTTCTTTCACAAAAACAGGAGCATTGGCAGGAACCGGCAATCGGCGACTGTGCTTGCTGGTTACTTCTTGGGGATAGTTGACCTGAATCATGTTCGCAACTGCCTGGTCGACAGCATGGAAGTTCATCTGGACAATTTTCTCGCCCTTCTTGCCATATGTATGCTCAATTGAGCCCTTGATTGCGGCAATTGCTTCATCAGCTGGCAAAACGCCACTGATAGCAAAGAAACAAGTCTGCATAATCGTATTGATGCGATTGCCCATACCGGTTGCTTCGGCAACCTTGTAACCATCAATGATGTAGAATTTGATTTTCTTGGCAATCATGTCTTTTTGCATTTCAATCGGCAAAGTGTCCCAAACTTCTTCGGGGCTCGAAATCGTGTTCAACAAGAAAACAGAACCCGGGCGGGAGAACTTCAGCAGATCGAAGCGGTCAACAAAGCTAACCTGGTGACATGCAACAAAGTTGGCTTCGTTTTCAGAAATGAAATAAGGAGCCCGAATTGGATCGGGTCCAAAGCGCAAGTGAGAAACCGTTACACCACCGGATTTTTTGGAGTCATATTCAAAATAACCCTGAGCAAAGTTATTGGTCTCTTCGCCGATAATCTTAATCGAGTTTTTGTTCGCTCCAACGGTACCGTCAGAACCTAAACCGTAGAACATCGCCTGGATTACTTTTTCGCCCAAAACTTCAAAGCTGGGGTCGTAATCGATGCTCAAATTGGTAACGTCATCAACAATACCAACCGTGAAATGATCTTTGGGTTCGTCTTTGTCCAATTCGTCGAAAACGCCCTTGACCATAGCAGGAGTGAAATCCTTGGAAGACAAACCGTAACGTCCACCGCTCACAAAGGGCATAGATGCGCAGGCAACTTTACCTTCGTTGATTCCGGCACTGAGTGCGTTGACAACATCCTGGAAGAGCGGTTCGCCAATCGAACCGGGCTCTTTTGTTCGGTCAAGAACAGCAATTTTCTTGACAGAAGCAGGAATGGCATTCAAGAAAGCTTCAATCGGGAAGGGGCGATATAAACGAACAACAATCACACCTACTTTTTCACCGTGAGCGTTCAGATATTTCGCAACTTCTGCGGAAGTTTCGGCACCGGAACCCATAATTACGACAACGCGATCGGCATCTTTGGCACCATAATATTCAACCAAATGATATTGGCGACCGGTCAAATCGGCGAAACGATCCATTTCTTCCTGGACGATGCGAATTGCTTCCGGATAGAAGCGGTTGACAGTTTCGCGACCCTGGAAGTAGGTGTCGGGGTTTTGTGCAGTACCGCGAATGAAGGGAGTGTCCGGAGACAAAGCGCGGGCACGATGTTCGAGGATTGATTCTTCATCAATCATAGCGCGCAGGTCGTCATCATCCAAGCGTTCGATCTTGTTGATTTCATGAGAAGTGCGGAAACCGTCGAAGAAGTGAACGAAAGGAATTCGAGAGCGCAAGGAAGCGGCGGTGGCGATCAATGCGGTGTCTTGAGCTTCTTGAGCGTTATTGCTGGCAAGCAAACCCCAACCGGTTTGGCGGACAGCCATAACGTCGGAATGGTCGCCAAAAATTGACAATGCCTGAGCAGCCAAAGAGCGGGCGGAAACATGGAAAACTGCCGGGCTGAGTTCGCCGGCGATTTTGTACATGTTAGGAATCATCAATAACAAACCTTGGGAGGCTGTAAAAGTGGTCGAAAGTGAACCGGCTTGCAGTGCGCCGTGAACTGCACCGGCAGCGCCACCTTCTGATTGCATTTCGACAACAGTCGGCACGGAGCCCCAGATGTTTTTCACACCTTCGGCAGCCCATTGGTCTGCAAATTCACCCATGCCGGAAGACGGCGTAATTGGGTAAATGGCGATTACTTCGTTGAGACGATACGCCACATGGGCGGTCGCCTCGTTGGCATCGGTCATTACCATTTGACGTTTCATTAGTTTATCTCCTGTTCAATAATAAAGGACTTCTCGTTCTCTATTTTCACGTAGTAAAACAGAACTGCCTGGTACGCAGTACTGTTAGCAACATTGTAACCTGAATACTCAAATTTGGGCAGGGCATTTCCAGGAATTGCCACATTTTTCACAATAGGTGATTTCTATCTTGCCAGTTACAGGACATTTGTAATTAGTTTTGATACAGGTGCTTGCCTTTTATTTGTAGAAATAAAAATAGACTATAATGCATTTAAAGTTTTAAACTTTTTGAGGTCCTTAATTAATGGAAAATATAACAATTAGCATCGTTACTTGCACTTACAATAGCGAGCTCTTTCTTGAAAAAGCATTAAAAAGCATCGAAAGCCAATCTTATCTGAAGATTGAGCATGTTATTAACGATAGTTTCTCTACAGACTCAACCTTGCAGATAATTAACGCTTACATCGAGCGAAATAAAGATCGTTATCCAATAAAATTCTTCCAATCCGAACCAAAAGGGGTGGGCAACGCGCTCAATGTCGGGACCCAAATGGCAACCGGAGATGTCATTCATTATTTGCATTCCGACGATTACTATTTAGACAACAAAGCGCTCGAAAGAGTGGCTGCATATTTTCAGGATAATCCTAAAAACAACTGGGTTACCGGCAACTTCTTAATTGAATTCGCAGGCAGAACAATTGTCATTCCCCAAACCTTGCTCCTGCGCGCAGACCCGGAGCTCGCCCTTTCTGCCATGAATTTTATCTCCCATGAAAACACTTTCATGAAACGTGAATTTGTCAATCAATATGGTGGCTTTAACGAAGGCAAAAACGAAGTTGTGGAGTATAGTTTGTGGCTGCGCCTCATCCGAGACGAACAACCGCTGGTTGTTGATGATGAATTTACCGTTTTTATCATCCATAAAGGCAGCACCTCTACCGGCAGCCCTCTCAAGTTTTTAAAAGCAGTCATGCGTGCATTCCGCACCCAGGAAAAAGAAAAAGTCATCCCTCTCTTGGGCTACTACCCCGAAAACAAAGTTTACATCTGGGGAAAAGAGGCTTTAGCCAAAACCCGCAAATGGATTGAGCAGTCGAAGAAACAGCTATCCAAAACCTTCAAACTTATTACGGATAATTGGTGGTCCTAAAGTATAAGCATCAAACTTGCCTGAAATGAATTATCCGTGCAGACGCTCGTCTGCACGGATTTTTTGTTACCTGTTACCTGTTTCCTGATTTTCCGCTCCCCGCTTCCTGTTACCTGTTACCTGTTTCCTGCCTCCCCTGTCCACATCCCTTCCCACAGTTTTAATATTTATGATATTCTTAAAGAAATTAAGCAGGAGCCATCCTGAGACACTCATAAGGAGAAAAATGAGCGAATTTTTAGACAATTCAACCAAACGCAAAGAAGCGGTTAAAAATATTATTCGCCTTTTACACGAAGGTAAAACAGTTGAGGAATTGCACGAAGAATTTGGGCCCATCATCGCCGGGGTCAGCGCCCTCGATATCGCCGCGGCCGAACGCGAAGTGATTGCCGAAGGCTTACCGGTCTCGGAAGTGCAAAAACTTTGTGATTTGCACGTAAAAGTTTTTCAAAGCGGTTTGGAAAACGATCCCACACCCGAAAACATTCCCGGACATCCCCTTTTTGATTTTCGCACAGAAAACGAACTGATCGAACGCAGTCTTGAAGCGCTTGGCTCGCTCGTTTTGCAATACACCGCCGGAGATCAATCTGCGCTGCAAAAAATTCGTGAAAGCGCAAAAAGCCTGGAATTGGTGCCCAACCATTACGACAAAAAAGAAAATATGATTTTCCCCGTTCTCGAAAAATACGGCTTTGACGGGCCCTCCCGCGTGATGTGGGGCGTTGATAACGAAATTCGCGATGCCCTGCGCGCTTTCACCGAGCTGCTCAATCAGGATCAACCCCTCGGCATCACCCTCGAGAGCCGTTTCAACACTTTTGCTGACAAAGCCAAAGACATGATTTATAAGGAAGAAAAAGTGTTAATTCCGGAATCATTGGCTCGTTTCAGCGAAGCCGATTGGGCGCAGATGGCAAATGAAATCGCCGGAACGGTTGGCAAAATTGAAGAAGAACGCCCAAACAACTTCTACCAAGCCAACCATAGCAGCGACATTCCCTTGAAAACCGGCTTTTTGACGGTGGAACAGCTCGACCTGATGCTCACTAATTTGCCGATTGACGTAACTTTCGTGGATGAAAACGACAAAGTTCGCTATTTCACCCAAGGCAAAGAGCGCATTTTTACCCGCACCGCCGCCATTATTGGCCGTGATGTCCAAAATTGCCATCCCCCACAAAGCATGCACGTTGTTCAGAAAATTTTGGATGAATTCAAAGCCGGAACCAAAGACCTTGCAGAATTTTGGATTCCGATGGGCGAAGCCTTCGTCCATATTCGCTATTTTGCACTTCGCGATGAAAACGGAGCCTACAAAGGCGTGATTGAAGTTTCTCAAAACGTTGCTTCAATTCGGGCTTTGGAAGGCGAACGCCGCTTGCTGGATTGGTAAAACAGTCAAAATTTTAAAGCC
>CAYVOY010000126.1:0-4755 GCA_964453395.1 uncultured Anaerolineaceae bacterium | reverse complement strand
ACTTTACAATCACCGTTCCTATCACTGGCGTAAAGGATCCATCCAAGCTGAATTATGTTGCCTTAGTCGACTACAAAGCTGTTGGGACAAAAAATAACATCGAAGAAGATCCGACCAACGGGCTCTATGACCAACTCGGCGCAATCCGGATTGAACCACCCTTCTACGTTTCCCCAACCAACCTCGAATTTAACGTCAAATCAACCGATATTGACATGCCTGAATTGGAGTTTTTGGTCGGTGGAGATGCGGGCCAGACTTGGACTGCAAGCGTTGACCAGGATTTTGTCACCATGAGCAGCAACTCTGGCAATGTCCCCGAAACAGTACTCGTTTCAGTTGACAAATCCAAACTTCAGGTTGGCGAAAACAACGCAATAATCACTGTCACAGACAGTACCAGTGAATATACTGGCATAGTTGCCGTCAAAGCAACCCTGACTTTATCCGAATTTACCGTCGTGCCAAACTCGATTACCATCAAATTCGCATCCGGCGATCCTGTTCCATCTAAAAGTGTCATAGTCAGAGGCGATAAAGGCCAAACCTGGAAAGTTTCAGCAAACGAAGACTGGCTAAAATTTAATCCGGCGACCGGTGAAATGGGCAAAGCTTTCACAATCACTGTCGACCCAAGCAAACTGAAAGATGGTTACCAGGAAGGCATCGTTACCGTTTCTGACAACTTTGGTTACCACAACAAAGAAGTCAAGGTTAAAGTAACCTATAGTGGCGATGGTACTGTGGAACCCGACATCCACCTCTACCTGCCGTATATTGTGAAGTAGCTTGAATTTCTAACCCTAACAAAAACCCTTGCCAAAATTTGACAAGGGTTTTTTCAATTTTTGGCAATTCTCATCGGCCCTTCATCGATTCTGATCTATCTCTGCAGCAATTCTCAATATGAAATATATACACGAGGGTAGGGGTTGGTCTCAATCACGAATGCTCAATAATCCGTAACTCAGTCAGACCCACCCCCCCGTGCAAGAAGTGCGAATATAGATTGAAAAGCATATTCTTTCCCTGATTCCAACAGGGCGGGTTTTCCTAATTGGGCAATTTCAAACCGCTCAGGTCCTGAACCCGCCCCTACCATTGTAATAGTTTCTACTATATTATTTTTGTATTATGATTAAATTCTGGTGTGGTTTTGCTAATACTCTTATGATTGAGTAGAACAGTTCCATAATGAGAATTGCTGTATCTCAGCTTTCACCCTTTACAGTTTGGGGAACCGTGGTATTATTGTCAGCTGTTCGGGTTGACGAAGCAAGATAAAGAATTGGGAAATGCAAAAAACATTTGACAGTTCAAACAGGATATGCTAAAATCTCGGCTACGTCAGCACCAGAAAAGAAAATGTGCGCATGACATGCGGGTGTAGTTCAATTGGTAGAACGTCTCCTTGCCAAGGAGAAGGTCGTGAGTTCGAGTCTCATCGCCCGCTCTTTCAAGACTGATAGCAGACGTTATCAGTCTTATTTTTACCGGCGACGTGGCCAAGCGGTAAGGCAGGAGTCTGCAAAACTCTCATCATGGGTTCAATTCCCATCGTCGCCTCTTTTTTTATGCTCCAACCCCCGTTTTCCATTTCCTGTTTTTTAACAACTCCGACAATTTGGAGTATGAAATATCCGTAGGTCGGAATCCGCCTCCGTTGCGGACTCCGACAAATAATTCGGCAGTGTGCCGAAAAAACAGGACTCGCCGTTCATTTCGTCCGACCTGCCCCCATGATATCGTACGGAAAAGGACTGAATATAGACCCTGATTGTTTCCTGTTTGCCGTTTCTGGTTTCTTATGCCAACGTCGCCAATTTGGAAATGCAAAACGTCGGAGTCCGCAAAAGAAGCGGATTCCGACCTACTGTTTCCCGTTACCTATTTCCTGTTTCCTATCCACCGCTCCCCGTTCTCTGAACAAAACCAACAATCCTGCCAAATTCTCACAAACAAAATCCGGTTGATATTGCGACCCCGGAATGTCCGCGAGCTTGCTTTCTCCGCTTAAAACCAAGCAAGTCTGAACCCCAGCCGTCGAACCCAAGGCGATGTCGGTATAAAGCCGGTCGCCGACCATCAAGATTTCTTCATTCCGCAAGCCCCAGTTTTGCGTCAGCGCATCCACAATCCCCCGGTTTGGTTTGCCGATCACCACATCCGGCTTTCGGCCTGTGCTAAGCTCAATCAGGGCAAAAAATGCCCCGATATCCGGCAGGGGACCAAGAGGCGAGGGGCAATTGATATCGGGATGGGTTGCCACGAAAGGCAGCCCTTTTTGCAGTTGCAAACAAAAGCGCACCAATTCAGCGTAGGTCATTTCGGTGTCATAACCCATAACCATAACTTGCGGTTCTTCTTCCACAACAGGGAGCCCGGCTTCAAGAAAACTTGCCCTTAAACTCTTCGTCCCCAGTAAGCCAATTCTTTTCCCATCAAAATGCTGCTTCAAATAGGCAATTGTGGCATCACCGGCAGTATAAATCCGGGCGTCTTCCTGCCGAACGCCCAATTTGGTCAGTTTTTCTACGTAAGCAGAGCGGTTTTTTGAAGAATTATTGGTCAAAAATGAAAAGCGCAGGCCCTTCTCATTCAGAAAATCCAGAAGCTCCAAAGCCCCGGGCAACAAGCTTTCGCCCAAAAAGAAAGTCCCGTCCATATCGAGCAAAATAGCTGAAATCGTTAATTTATTATCATTATTCATTTTTTGCTTGCAAATTCTCCTAATATTTTTTATAATAATCCTAAATAAATTCCGAAAGGTAAAACTATGGAAACTAAAACTTATTCTATCCCAAACATCAACTGTAATCACTGCGTAAAGACGATTAACACCGCAATTCAGGCACTTGACGGCGTTGATTATGCCGAAGCAGATCTGGCAACAAAGAAATTGACAGTCGATTTTGATTCCCCCGCAAGCGATAAACTCATTCGTGAAACTTTAGCCTCGGTCAATTTCCCGGCAGCTGAATAATGAGCGAAAAAGAGCATGTCAATCTGCCAGTTTTGGGGATGACCTGCGCCAACTGCGCCGTATCTGTCGAGCGCGCCTTAAAAAAGACCGAGGGCGTCGATGATGCGATGGTCAATTTATCCTCCGAACGTGTTGCAGTAACTTTTGATGGCGACCAGGCTGCGCTAAACGACCTTGTCACCAGCATCAAAGACGCCGGCTACGATGTCGCAACCGGTGAAGCGGTGATTTCTATCCCCGAATTGAGCGATGCGGTCAATGTCCAGCGTCTCGAAAAATTGCTCCGGGACAAATTGGGGGTAGTCTCCGCCAACGCGAATCAAGTTGCCGAAACATTGAGCTTGGTCTACGTCCCGACCGTTACCAACGTTACTGAAATTATGGAAGTGATTTCGAAAGCGGGTTTTTCGCCGGTTTTAAGCGATCGCGACCTCGATGACCCCGAAACCAAAGCCCGTCAGAACGCAATCGCACGTCAGCGCCATTTGCTGACCGTTTCACTGATTCTGACCGTTCCGATTTTCATCCTGCAGATGGGCACCGAATTAGGTTTTCTGCCGCAAGCATGGATGCATCAACCCTGGTTCCATTGGTTGCTCTTTGCTCTGGCAACTCCGGTTCAGTTTTATGTCGGGCGTTCCTATTATGTCAACGCCTACAAGTCACTGAAAAACGGTTCTGCCAACATGGATGTTTTGGTTGCCCTCGGCACCTCGGTTGCCTATTTCTTCTCGATTTTGGTCATCCTTGGCGTTTTCCCCGGCATGGTTTACTTTGAAACCTCGGCAACCATCATTACCCTGGTTCGCCTTGGTAAATATCTGGAAACCAAAGCCAAATCCGGAGCCGGCGATTCAATCAAAAAATTGCTCAGCCTCAAACCGAGCAAAGCCCGCATTTTACGCGATGGTCAGGAAGTCGAAATTGACGCTGGCGATTTAGTCCCGGGCGATATGATTGTCGTCAAACCGGGCGAAAAATTGCCAACAGACGGCATTGTCGTTGAAGGCAACTCCAGTCTGGATGAAAGCATGTTGACCGGCGAATCAAAACCGATTGATAAAAACCCGGGCGATGAAGTTTTTGGTGCCACGCTCAACAAAAACGGTCGCATTGTTTACAAAGCCACCAAAGTCGGGCGCGATACTTTCCTCAGCCAAATTATCAAAATGGTCGAGGATGCCCAAACCAGCAAAGCCCCGATTCAACAACTTGCCGATAAAATTTCTGCGGTTTTCGTGCCGATTGTCATTGGCATTGCCTTGGTCACCTTCTTGGTCTGGTTCTTTGTCCAGCCAGCGGCTCCGCAAAATATCATGATGCATGGTGCCGAAGAGCCCACCCGGCTCGCCCGTGCGCTGATTAACACAGTCGCCGTTCTGGTGATTGCCTGCCCTTGTGCAATGGGTTTGGCAACCCCAACCGCTGTCATGACCGGCACCGGTCGTGCTTCGGAACTGGGCATTTTGTTCAAATCCGGCGAAAGTTTGGAAGCAACCGGCAGCGCAGACACAATTTTGTTTGACAAAACCGGCACGTTGACCATCGGAAGACCACAACTAACCGATATTCAGACGCTTTCGGAGAATTACAAGAAAGAGGAATTGCTCAATTTCGCTGCTTCGGCCGAGAGTGGTTCTGAACATCCTTTGGCTGATGCAATCGTGGCAGAAGCGACCTTGCGCAACCTCGAACTGAAGCCCCTCGAATCTTTCCGCAACTTCCCCGGCAAGGGAATCCGAGCGATGATCGACGGCAAAACGGTTTTCGTG
>CAYVOY010000125.1:0-4851 GCA_964453395.1 uncultured Anaerolineaceae bacterium | reverse complement strand
GGAGTGCACAAAAGAGGTGCATTCCGACCTACGTTAACTTTAAGCTGATGGTTGATGTTGTTTCGAGTGAGGCTTTGACTGTGAGGATATTGTTCTTCCACTGCCAATGGGTGTTTTCGCCATTTTGTTCAACAGAATGTGGTTCTTTTTCGCTCCAGAGGTAGATATTGCCTTCTGTTTTTCGCTCTAAATCCAGACTCAATTCCAGGCTTGAATCGGTGAGATGCCAGCCTTTTAGCTCAATGCCCTGAGCAAGGTGCAGGTCGGAGCCGAGCCAGGTGAGCGGGCGGCGCTGACGCAAGGCGACTAATCGCACGCCATGGGCGTCGACATTTTTGAACATGTGGCTTTGGTGGACGAGCGCAATCTCCCCGCTCCAAAATTCGCGCATAAGCATTTCTTGCTCGTCGATTCCCCAATCCTTTAGGTTCAATTGCAGGTCGACCGGATGATCTTGCCAATTAAAGAGGGCGATGAGTTTCCATTCGCCTTGCGCGTTTTGCAAATCCTGTGAAATTTGGGAAGGCATGTTTTGGCTGAACAAATCCCGGACATGCGGCTTAGCCGGTAAGACCGGTAAAAGCGATGCAGCGAGTTTCAGGCGCTCGGCTGCAAGTTTGCTCATATCGTCCGAAATGAGGACGGCACCACCGGTGATGCTGATAGCAGTTGCCAACGATTGCACTTCGGGGAGGCTTAGGTTTGAATCTTCACGGACAAGCAGGCAATCCGGATCGTTTACCCATAGATGTGGTTCCATAATTGAACGGCTGAGGATGTTTTGAATCGCATTTTTGGCTGAAGGCATATTCGGTTCGTTACGGAAGATGCTCTTGATGCCTAAAAATTTGGGAGCCCAATCGGGGCTGACGTCTGCGCTGATGCGTAACATATCAAAAATGCCAATTCCGCTCCCAATCGGGACGCCGCAACCGAGCAAAATCGCCTTGTCGCCGGCTTCTTCGCGGATGATTTCCAAGCCTTTGCGCAATACCTGGGCACGCGTGTAAATCGGATTGCTATATTGGCAATCGAGGGCGGCGGCATAGAGAAAATCGAGTTTGAGGTAGGGAAATTCCCAGTCCGAAACAGCGCGGCGAATGGTTTGGCGGACGAATTCTTCAACTTCGGGGATGGTTAGGTCGAGGGCATAGCCTAAATTGTTCCAGACAAAGCCACTATTGGCGCGTTGCCCTTTTTTGGTTTTGAGCAGCCATTCGGGATGGCTTTTGACCAGTTCAGAATTGCGTTGGACGATAAAAGGTGCCAGCCAGACGCCCGCTTGATAGCCGGCTTTTTGGATTTCCTGTGAAAGTGGCTTCAGTCCATCGGGGAAAATTGGTTGAAATTTATCCCAAGTGCCGACATCCTGCTCAAAGCCATCGTCAATTTGAAAAACATCGAGCGGGAATTGAGCTTGCGTTTTTTGAACTGCTCGGAGGTTGTTCCGAATGACTTCGGGGCTTATTTTTTGGAAGTAATAATACCAGGAGCACCAACCAACGGGGGTTTTCATGCGTTGGCTGACTTGGTTTTCAAGGGCAACTTCTTCAAAATAGGCTTGGAATGGCTCGGGATTTTGCGTGTCGAAAAATTGCCAAACTAAGCTGTCGCTTTGCAGCTGCTTACCGGGCATGAGTTGAACCTCATCGCAATTTGCCCAAATTTGCAGGTCGGGTTCGGGATTGAGCGTTGAGACGATTGAGCCGAACTGTTCTTTTTGGCTGAGGAAGCCAACGATTAGTCCGACTCGGGCTTGATGGTCGAGGATTGCGGCGAACATGTCGGAAGAAAACTCGGATTCGGTTTTTGGGAGCGGGGTGCCGGGGTTGTAAATCATGGGATGGGCAAAAGGTTTAAGGCGACTGCGGACTTGTTTTTGACCCACTCGCCAGGCTCCGGAAGGCGACCAGCTTTGCCATCCGTTGCTGTAAAAAGCGGTTTGGACGGGCTGATTTTCGGAAAATTGCAGCTTACCTGCCTCAACCTGAGAGAAATGGAAGCGTTTTACTGTGACGGTTTCATCTCCGTGGTTTGTCAAACTCATTTTTTGGAAAAGAAATGCCTTCCCAGGCAATAAACTGAAAACGACGGTCAGTTCCAATTTTTGGGAGCGGTCGTGATAGGTCAGGGTGATGGAGTTTTCTGTTTGTTCTTGTGAAGTGAATGAAAACTCCGCTTTCCCTTTGGCCGTCAGAAGCTCAAGGTCAAAAGTCGCTTGGTCAAGCCTGGCAGCATTGAAGGCTGAAGAAGAAAATGAAAAAGATTTGCTTTGCGGATCAACGCTAAAGCTAATCGAGGAGTTTGACAAAGTGATCATGCGTCCCTCCAGACTTTCAAAATATCTTCCATGCTCAAGGGTCCCTGGCGGAGCAATTGGGGCTCGGTTTGTTGACAATCGATGATGGTCGAAGCCAGACCGCCCGGATGGCTGCCGCTGTCTAAAATCAGGCTGACTCTGCCATTGAGCTGCGCATAGACTTCCTCGGCAGTGCTTGGGTTCTCATGGCCTGAAATATTGGCACTGGTGACTGCCAGGGGTCCGCTTTGGGCTAACAAGTCAAGCGCAAAGGCATGGTTTGGCATGCGCAGGGCGACTCCGCTGTTGTTGCTTAGGCCGGGTGGTAAGCCCGATTTCTTCGGCAAAACTAATGTCAAAGGACCGGGTAAAAAAGCTTTAATCAGAGCAAGCACTTTGGGGTTTAAATCCTCGGTGAGTTGATTTAATTGGTCAACTGAAGCGAAGAGCACCGGTATGGATTTTTCTTCCGGTCTTTCTTTGGCTTGGTAAATCTTGCGGATGCTGATCTCGTTAATTTTTCCGGCTAAGCCATAGAGTGTGTCGGTAGGGAAAACGATTAGCTCATCATTTGCCAATGTTTTCAGGGCTAAGGGGATGGCTTGCGGATCATTTATTGAAACAATTTGGGTTTCGAGTGGAGTCAATTCAACTCAATTCTGACCAGACGGTCCCGGTCGAAAATATCTTTTACTAATTTTATCTCTGCCTTGGGAAAAGCTTGTTTGGCTAAATGAATCGTTTCCGGCCCGAGGTTATCTTCGGTTTCGAGCAAAATCAGGGATGGGCGAGCCATTTTTGACGGAGCCTGATTCAGCAATTCGGCAATTAAGTCCAATCCGTTTTGGCCGCCATCGAGCGCTAAACGCGGTTCCCAAGGCAAGCTGTTGACTTGCTGGAGTTTATCGGTCGGAATGTAGGGCAAATTGGCACAAAGTAAATCGATTTCACCTTCAAAAGTGGATAATAACGAAGCATTGAGAAATGTGATTCGGTCTGTGACTTGATGCTTATGAGCGTTCCTTTGGGCGACTTTCACCGCTTCAGCCGAGATATCAATCGCACACATTTGCAAATCAGGGCAATTTTTGAGCAGGCTGACGGCAATGCAGCCCGAACCGCTGCCGATATCAACCGCCCGCCTTGCCATGGGATGATTTTTTAGCCAGTCTAATGCGCTTTCGACCAAGAGCTCCGTTTCGGGTCTGGGGATAAGAACGGCAGGGCTGACTTCAAATTCAAGCCCGTAAAATTCTTGCTTTCCGGTCAAATAGGGCAAAGGCTCACCCTCTTCCAAGCGAACGAGCACGCTGTTGAATAAAGCGAGCTGGCTGCCGGTCATCTTTTCTTCAGGATGAGCGAGCAGCCAGGTTTTTGGTTTTTGGAAAACATGCGCCATCAAAGCCAGCGCAATATAATGGGGTTGGTTAGTTTCTTTCAGCCTGTCGCCAATGGTGGGCTCAGACTTATTTTCCATTGCTCTCAAAATTTGCCAGACGTTCGGCTTCTTCGGTGGCGCGCAATTCGTCGATGAAGTTGTCCAACTCGTAACCATCCATAACTCCGGCAATGTTGTAAGAAGAAACATTGATGCGGTGGTCGGTAACCCGCGACTGGGGGTAGTTGTAAGTGCGGATTTTTTCAGAGCGTTCACCGGTGCCAATTTGGGAGCGGCGGGTAGCGTCCAGTTCGTTTTGGCGTTTTTCTTGTTCCATTTCGAACAATCGGGCTCTAAGCACGCTCATGGCGCGATTTTTGTTTTGCAATTGTGAGCGTTCGTCCTGACAGGCAACGATGATGCCGGTCGGTTTGTGATGGATGCGGACAGCAGTTGCGTTTTTCTGAACGTTTTGACCACCGGCTCCAGCTGATTTATAGACGTCAATCTCGATATCAGAATCGGGAATATCAATTTCGAAATCGTCAACTTCTGCTAAAACCGCAACAGTTACGGTTGAGGTGTGGATGCGCCCTTGCGATTCGGTTTCGGGGACGCGTTGAACGCGATGAACGCCCGATTCAAACTTGAAGCGCGAATAAGCACCTTTGCCTTTGATGCCGAGGGTAACTTCTTTGTAACCGCCGATTCCGGTTTCGTTAGCGGAAATGATTTCGGTTTTGTACTTGTGAATATCTGCATACTTCAAGTACATCCGCAGCAAATCGCTCACAAAAAGGCCGGCTTCGTCGCCACCGGTTCCAGCGCGAATTTCGACGATAACGTTTCGCTCATCGCGAGGGTCTTTTGGAACCAGTTTGGATTTTAGCAAATCTTCCAGTTCGGCTTTGCGGCTTACCAGTTCGTCCAGTTCCATTTTTGCCATTTCGAGCATTTCGCCTTCAGAGGCTTCAATTAGTTGCTGTGTCTCAGTGGTTTTTTCGATGTTTTCTTTATATTCTTTGGCAAGCGTAACAATAGGCTCGAGGTCAGAGCGTTCTTTTGAAAGTTCTGCGGCGAGTTGATAATCTTGCCCAACTTCAGCAAGTTGCTGTTCCAGTTCGGCGTAGTGATTGAGAATTGATTCAAGTTTGTCTAACATAGTTTATGGTTC
>CAYVOY010000124.1:0-4892 GCA_964453395.1 uncultured Anaerolineaceae bacterium | reverse complement strand
TATTTTTGCGTTCTTCTGCCTTAATTTGTTCCCAATTGTGCAAAACGTCATCCGTGGAATTAACAATCACTTCTTTGAAAACGTGCGGATGTCGGCGAATAATTTTTTCGCTTATGCCGGAAATAATATCGGTCATGTTGAATTCTTGCTCTTCGATTCCGATTTGAGCATGCAAAACAATCTGCAAAAGCAAATCGCCCAATTCTTCCACCAAATGATCGGTTTTGTTCTCGTCAATCGCCTCAATCGCCTCATAGCTTTCCTGAAGCAGATATTGGCGCAAACTCAGATGAGTCTGCTCACGATCCCAAGGGCAGCCATCCAGTGCACGAAGTCTGGCGATAATTTGTTGAAAATCCTCAAAAGCGCGTCCGTTTTCTCGTGCCGGGATGTATAACGACGTCATCAAGCCGCTGTGCAGGCTTTGGTCAATCTTGTGAAGCGGCATTTCTTCAACCATCTCATCCGCTAAGCCGGCGTTGTGAATCAGTTTGACCGGATAATCATCAGGGTAATTATTCATTAAGCTTAGTTTGAGTTCGGTCGCTTCCATTCCAGATTGCAGATTTAAAACAATCGCCGGGCTCGAAGCGGGAAAAAATGGAATTTCCATCGAGGCCAGATATAGCGCATCAGTCAAAATCAGTTTTGGCTGTGGATCAATCCCTAAAGCACGGCAAACCGGTTCTAAAAAGCTCATTCCGTCAATAATCCGGACAGGGATAGTGGCAACTTTAGCTAATTCGATTATTTGGCGAACACTTTCTTCGGCTATGGTCGGACTGCCCGGTACGGCATAAGTGATCAAGCCATCTTGTTTCGCCAGCTCGACAATCTTTTCAGCAATTGACGGTTTATCGTCATTTGAGTTTTCCTGCTCTAAAGGAAGGCGGTCAAAGCCATGGACGATAATCTCATCCTGTAATTCGGAAATCACCGGGTGATAATAAGTTCTCGCCCAAATTTCTTTACATTCATGCAGCAAATTCCAAGCTTCGCGGGTCAATTGCGCAGAAGTCGCAGGACCCAAGCCAACAATTACGATACCATTTTCAGTCACTTTATCGCCTCAAATTTCAATTTTACAAACTTCGCCGTCTCTGAAACAGCCCTATGATTGTAAACCATTTCTATCATTTCACCATAAAGCATAAGCCTCACCAGCATTTCTCAATATGAAATAAATCGTGGAATATATTCACGGCTAGGGGCGGCTCCCAATCACGAGCGCACAATAACAATTCCGGTAGGGGCGGGTCCCAATCACAAGCGCCCGATAATCCGTGACACAATTAGACCCGCCCAAAATCAGAAAAGCAAAAATCCTCAATAAACAAAAAAATGGGAATCCGGATTGGATTCCCATTTGAGATGACCTTCGAAACCTAACGTTTTGTGTAGGTCGGGGCTTTGCGGGCTCGTTTGAGACCTGGCTTCTTGCGTTCTTTGACGCGCGGGTCGCGAGTCAGGAGACCTTCAAGACGCATAGCCGGGCGCCAGCTTTCGTCCATGCCAACCAATGCACGTGCCAAACCAAGTTTGACAGCATCGCGCTGGCCGGTTGTTCCGCCACCCTGAACTTTGACGGTAACGTCAAAAGAGTTGACAGGGCGACCGGTAGCTTCCAATGCACTCATAATTTCAGGTGCATCGCCAAGACGGGGGAAGTATTCAACAAGTTCTTTGTCGTTGACGGTAAAAACGCCACTGCCTTCATAAACACGCACACGGGCGGTGCTTTCTTTTCGACGACCAATTGCTTCTACGTATTTTGCCATGATTCCTCTTTATTACTCCAGATCTAATGCTTGGGGGTTCTGTCCCTGATGGGGGTGTTCAGAGCCGGCATATACCTTCAAATTACTCAGGTAGCGGTCAGTTAGACGGTTTTTCGGCAGCATACCCTGAACGGCAAATCGAAGAATGCGGTCAGGATGGGTTTTGAGCTGACGAGCATATTCAACCTCGTGCAAGCCACCGGGATAACCGGAGTGACGATAATATTTTTTCTCTTTAACAGTGGTTGGGTTGGCATAGATTTTCTCTGCATTCACAACAACCACGTGATCACCAAAGACAACACCGGGGGTGAAGTCTGGGCGATGTTTACCGACCAAGATAGCAGCAATTTTGGTCGCAAGGCGGCCAAGGGTCTTACCGGTGGCATCCACCAGGTACCACTCGCCGGTAATTTGTCCTTTAGGAACGTATGTTTTTTCCACTTTAACAATCTCCGTTTATTAATACACACCCTAAGCTTCCGCCTGGGCAAACTAAATTTCTATATCCTCAGCATATCTGACATCAGTCATTGTCAAACCTCTGGCAGGTGCCAACGCGACAATGCCGGTAGATCCGGTTTCCAAGCCAAGCCTGACGGTGCTCAGAGGTGCCTCTCCCATGCCAATCCGAACCAATACATATACGACCCTGCGGATCATATGGTAAAGGAAAGCATTGGCTGTAATGGAAAATGCCATCTCGTTTTGCCCTGTCTGCTCCCATTTTGCCTCTTCAATTCGGCGGATACTTGTGCCGTGTTCTGAAAAAGGCCGACCAAAAGCGATGAAATCGTGTTCACCGAGCAATTCTGAAGCAGCCTCGTTCATCAAAGCGATGTCGGGGGCTGAATCCAAACGCCAGGCAAAACGATCGCGCAAAGGGTCGCGGGCAACTTGCCAATACAAGCGGTAACAATAACTGCGGGCAAGTGCGTCATAACGGGGGTGGAATTGAGCACTTGTCTGCACCAGTCTCTGAACCTGGATGTCGTTAGGCAAATGGAAGTTCAAAGCCGTTAGCAATTTATGGTCACCATGTTGCCAATCCAGCTCAAAGCTGATTGTCTGGGCGCTTGCATGCACCCCGGTGTCCGTTCGACCGGCAGCGATAATGCTTCGTCCCTGCCAGCCGAGTTTTTTCAAGGCATCTTCGAAAATGCCTTGAACGCTCGGTTTTTCCAATTGCCGTTGAAAGCCACTGTATTGAGTGCCTTCGTAAGCGAGGATAAGTTTGTAATGTGCCATGCCTTTCTCAGTTCTTGAAAGGCGTTCTACTTAACCGGTTTTATTCTGAAACCAGTTCTAAGACGACCATCTCGGCGTTATCACCCAAACGGGGTCCGAGTTTGAGCAAGCGTGTATAACCACCTTTGCGGCTGGTATAACGCGGTGCAATGTCATCAAATAATTTCTTAATCGTGTCGCCACTGGCATTATTCAGCTGGCTGGCAGCTAAACGGCGGGCATTCACTTTTTCAATATCCGAACCTTTTTGTGCATTTTTTGCTAAAGTAATCAGCTTTTCAGCATCGGGCTGAATAGCTTTTGCCTTTGCCAGGGTTGTCGTAATTTTTTCGTAATCAAATAATTGTTTAATCATCGTCTTGCGCATGGAAGTCCGATGACCCGCATTGCGGTTAAGACGATATCCTTTAATATGGTGCCGCATTAGTCGTTCTCCATTTCTTCTTCTTCCCAATAACCTTTTTCAATCATTTTGGCTTTTAGCTCAGACAAGCTCTTGTCGCCGAAATTGCGAATTGAGAGCATCGCGCCTTCGCCTTTGTCAAACAGCTCCATAACATTACCGACAGTTGTAATTCCGGTGCGTTTCAATGAATTGAAAACACGCACGCCCAAATCGAGGGCTTCGATCGGAGTCTCAATAATGTCGCGCCTAATGTTTGGCTGTTCTACAACCACTTCTTCAACCGGCTTCGTCAGCATTTCTTCACTGGTTCCGCTGATGATGGATAATTGTCGCATCAAAATCTTAGAAGATTCAATCAGGGCTTTTTCAGGAGAGATGGTGCCATCGGTCCAGATATCGAGGGTTAATTTGTCATAATCGGTACTGTGCCCAACGCGAGCGCTGGTAACTTCCCAATTGACCCGGCGAACGGGCGAATAAATCGCATCCACAGGTAAGACGCCAATTGCCATGTGCCCGGAACGTTCGGTTGCCGGAACATAGCCGCGTCCTGCTTCGACTGTCATTTCAATTTCGACATGAGCATCGTTTTCATTGATGCTAAAAAGGTAGCAATCGGGGTTGATAATTTCAACTTCGGGAGGACATTCAATGTCCGCACCGGTGATTGTGCCCTGACCCTTCACGTCGAGTCGAATGCTTGCCGATTCAACGTTATGGAGAATGAATCGAAGCTCTTTAACATTTAGCATAACCTGAATGACATCTTCGCGAACACCGGGGATGGTGCTAAATTCATGCATCACATCTGAAACATGCAAAGTGGTTACCGCTGCTCCTTCCAGAGAAGAGAGCAATACACGGCGTAAGGCGTTCCCCAGGGTTACGCCAAAACCACGTTCCAAAGGACTGATGGTGAATTTTCCATAATCACGCAGTTCTTCCGAACGTTCAATTTTTGGTTGAACTATTTCCATTATCTTTGCCACGGTTTACCTCTTATCAGTCTATCTTTCAGAAAGACTGCACTCATTCTGATTAGCGGGAATAGTACTCAACAATCAGTTGTTCTTCGAGATTGCCATCAATTTCAGAGCGTTCCGGAGCGCGCAACATGCGGCCGGTCAGATTGGTCAGATCACGTGCCAACCAAGTTGGGACTGTGCGACCTTCGGCATCTTCACGCAAATGCTTGAAATAAGCATTATCTTTAGAACTGTCTTTTACACTGATAACGTCATCAACTTCAATCCCATAGGAGGGAATGTCAGCACGGCGGCCATTGACCAAAAAATGTCCGTGGCCAACCAAAATCCGAGCCTGGGCGCGACTTGCTGCAAAACCAAGGCGATAAACAACGTTGGATAAGCGTGTTTCAAGGATAACCAAGAGGTTAGGACCGGTCTGACCGCGCATTGCAGTTGCCTGACCGTAGAAACGGCGGAACTGACGTTCATAAA
>CAYVOY010000123.1:0-4898 GCA_964453395.1 uncultured Anaerolineaceae bacterium | reverse complement strand
ACGCTTGCAAGTTTTTAAGGGCAGCTATTCGGAGTATAAAGAATTTTTGAGTGGTAGAAATAAAGCCAATCCAGCACCTGCCGCTGACCTTTCGACTTCTGAACCTGGTGTTCAAGAAGAAGATAAAAAAATCAAGAAAAGTCTTAGCCGAAATCAACGCCAGCATTTCCAGAAGAAGCTCGATGCGCTCGAAACTGAAATCCAAAAGCTTGAAGCTGAAAAAGCCGGAGTGGAAAATCAGCTCGCCACGCCGCCTAAAGACGTTGCGAAATTGCAAAAAATCACAGATTCTTACCAAAGCCTCAGCCACCGGCTTGAAAACCTGCTGAAAGAGTGGGAAGAACTTGCCAAAACTTTGCATGAGGACGAGGAATGAGAGAATGAAGATCATTAAAGCAAGAGATTACGTCGAGATGAGTCGCAAAGCGGCGCATTATATTGTCGATCAAGTCTTGCTTAAGCCAAACAGCGTTTTGGGTTTGGCAACCGGCTCAACTCCCTTAGGCACTTATCAAGAGCTCATTCGGCTTTATCAGAACGGTGAAGTCAGTTTTCGCCAGGTTCAGAGTTTTAATTTGGACGAATACTTCGGCTTAGGTCCTGATCATCCCCAAAGCTATCGCTATTTTATGAATGAAAATTTCTTTAAACATGTTGATATTCAGCCTGAAAACACGCATATCCCGGACGGTCTTAGCCCAAATCCAGACCTGTACAGTGCAGATTATGACCGCCAAATCGCCGATGCAGGCGGAATCGACCTGCAATTGCTAGGAATCGGAAGCAACGGGCATATCGCCTTCAACGAACCGGATAAAGTCTTTATCGCTCAAACTCGTTTGGTCGATTTGAAAGAGCACACAATTCAAGATAATGGCCGATTTTTTGACTCAATAGACGAAGTCCCTCGTCAGGCGATTACTATGGGTTTGAAATCAATCTTAGGAGCAAAGCGAATCCTAATCCTCGCCAGCGGTAAAAATAAATCCGATGCGGTTAAGGGGATGCTTGAAGGTCCGATTGACCCAGAGTTACCGGCTTCAATTTTGCAGTTACACCCCAATGTTAGCTTGATTGCCGATGAAGCTGCCTTAAACAGGTAACAGGAAAAAGGAAACAGGAAACAGGAAATAGGTAACAGGAAACAGGAAAAAGGAAACAGGTAACAGGAAATAGGTAACAGGAAACAGGAAACAGGAAATAGGTAACAGAAATAGGTAACAGAAATAGTTGCCTTTGTACAACTATCTAATGCTAACTGATTGCTGAGAAGCTAACAGCCAACTGTCGCGTGAAATTCCAATGGCTTAGTGGTACAATCGAAACAGCACATTATGTTAATTCTGGAGGATAAATGGAACAAGAAGTATCGGGTATCGCTGTAAAGCGGGGGCTCGCAGAGATGCTCAAAGGCGGCGTAATCATGGACGTGGTCAACGCCGATCAAGCTAAAATTGCCGAAGACGCTGGCGCTTGCGCCGTGATGGCTTTGGAACGCGTCCCTGCTGATATTCGCGCCGATGGCGGGATTGCCCGGATGAGTGACCCCGAACTCGTTATGAAAATTATGGAGTCTGTCAGCATTCCGGTTATGGCAAAATGCCGCATCGGTCATTTTGTTGAAGCACAGATTTTGGAATCTCTCGGCGTCGACTTTATCGACGAATCCGAAGTCCTTACCCCAGCTGACGAAACCTATCATATTAATAAAGCAGCCTTCAAAGTGCCCTTTGTTTGTGGTTGTCGAAATCTTGGTGAAGCTCTCCGCCGACTCGGCGAAGGCGCCGCTATGATGCGCACCAAAGGCGAGCCCGGCACCGGCGATGTTGTTGAAGCCGTTCGTCATGCCCGTCAGGTTTATGGCGAAATTCGCCACCTGCAAAGTTTGCCTGAAGAAGAAGTTATGACTTTTGCCAAAAACATTCAGGCTCCTTTTGACCTGGTTATGCAGGTTCGCAAAGCAGGCAAGTTGCCGGTTGTCAATTTTGCTGCCGGTGGCATTGCTACCCCAGCCGATGCAGCCCTGATGATGCAATTAGGCGTTGATGGCATTTTTGTTGGTTCTGGTATTTTCAAATCCGGTGATCCATCCAAACGCGCTCAGGCAATCGTCAAAGCGACAACTCACTTCCGTGACCCCCAGATTTTGGCAGAAGTCAGCCGCAATTTGGGCGAAGCGATGGTTGGTCGTTCTGCTGTTGAACTGCCCGATGTCGAAAAAATGGCAAATCGCGGTTGGTAAGCGGAAAGAAAACTGACAATATGAAATTTGGAGTTCTTGCCTTACAAGGCGACTTTCGGGAACACCGCATCAGCCTCGAAAAACTCGGGGCTGATGTTTCAGAAGTCCGCTTGCCCGAACATTTGGAGGGTTTAGCGGGTCTGATTTTGCCGGGCGGCGAATCGACAGCGATTGGGAAGTTGATGGTCGCTTATGGTTTGATGGACGCCATTCGTGAATTCGGGAAAAGCAAAGCGATTTGGGGCACCTGTGCCGGTGCGATTTTGCTCTCGAAGGATGTCGGACGCGAGCAGCCTTTGCTCGGTCTGATGGATATGACGATTGAGCGGAATGCCTTCGGTCGGCAGCTGGATTCTTTTGAAATCGATTTACCAGTGCCTTTTTTGAACCCAGCAAAGCCGGATTATCATCTGACTTTCATTAGGGGCCCAATTATTACTGAAGTTTATGGAAATGCGAAGTCTTTGTTGGCTTTGCCGGATGGCAGGATGATTGCCGCCCAACAAGGAAAACTGTTGGCAACTTCTTTTCACCCTGAACTTAGCGAAGACTTGCGATTCCATCGTTATTTTATGGAGTTGGCACAATCGGAATTAGAAAATTAAACCCTTACAGCCTGTATAAAATCAGCCGGTCAGCGGCACTGCTGCAGAGTTTTGACACGCTGAGCTTTTTCACTTGGGGAGAGCCGATGAATCTTCGCAACGTGATGCGCAGTGTTGCGCCGCTGGTTGACAGAGAGGCTATGATTTGGGAGGGGGATGGGGATTTTTGCTTCGGACAGATAGAGAAAGGGCAAGATAAAAAATATGCCCAGTTGTCCTATCTGGGTTGTTCGGAAAATATTCAGCCACTCAATGTTTCCCGCTTGCTCGAGGCTTTGGTCAAAGAAGCCGGAGGCTGGAAAGCCTGGGGCGTTTTGGCGGATTTGCCGGAAGGCTCGGACTTGTTTGAGGGCTTTCGCAAAGCTGGTTTTGTAATTTGGGCAAGGCAAAAAGTCTTCAAACTGACTTCGCAAGAGTTGCCTCCTTCTTCGCTTGATTTGTGGCGTTCGGCAAGTGAGTTTGATAAACTGGCGATAGACACTTTATCAAAGGAAGTTGTTCCGGCTGCCGTCCAATTGATTGATCATTTGCCTGACCGATGGGCTGACAGTATGGTGGCTTATCAGAAAAATGGGCGTTTGGGTGCCTTTGCCATGCTGGAACATGGGCCGAAAGGCATCTGGATAAGCATGACTGTACATCCCGATGCAGATTCCCAGACTTTACTTTTAAGCTTATTCCATGAAATTTCGGATGTTCTGGAACGCCCGATTTATTTAGCGGTTCGTTCTTATCAACCTCATTTAGAAAACACGGTAGTGAGGATGGGCTTTAGGGAAAGCGAAAACCAAATCTTACTGGTGAAGCATTTGGTCTTAAAGAGAGCTTTAGATCCCAATCAGGTAAAGCAGATTTTTGAAACCGGTTCATTTGAAGGCTCAAGAACATTTTCAGACGAAAAAGAGTAGGAGAAGGCGTTATTAGGTAAAGGCATTTTGCCCTCAAAGTTTCAAGTTTGGTTACATTGAGGACGGTGGCAATTATGCGTCCAATTCACCTTCAAAAATTAAGTAAAAATTAACGCAAACAGAGTAAAATTACCCATATGACAGAAGCAAGACAATTTACCGATGATATGGCGGAGATGCTCAAGGTATTGCCCGATGAAATTACGCAACCTTTAATCGAAGCTAATCATTTTGATGACCTGTTGGAAGTGGTGCTCGATTTGGGTCGATTACCGACTGCTCGTTTTGTTGATCGTGAGATTAAACTTCTCGACCGTCCGGTTGAAGAAGCCGACATCGAAGCGGTTACCAAGTCCATCAGTGATTTTGATGCCGACAACCGTGCCGGAATGGAGCGCACGCTTCATCGTATATCCGCAATTCGCAACCGCCGTGGCAAAGTGGTCGGTTTGACCTGTCGCATCGGCAGGGCGGTTTATGGCACGATTAATATTATTGAAGATTTAATCAATTCCGGCGAGAGCATTTTGATTTTAGGCAAACCCGGAGTTGGTAAAACAACTATGCTGCGCGAAGCTGCCCGAATTCTCTCCGAGAAAAAACGCGTCGTCATCGTGGATACCTCCAACGAAATTGGCGGTGACGGAGACGTTCCGCATCCGGCTGTTGGGGCGGCGCGGCGTATGCAAGTCCCCAAACCTTCCCTGCAACATGAAGTGATGATTGAAGCGGTTGAAAACCACAACCCGGAAGTGATTGTGATTGACGAAATTGGCCGCGAACTCGAAGCCCAGGCTGCCAGAACGATTGCCGAACGCGGCGTCCAACTGGTGGGCACGGCTCACGGTAATGCGCTGGACAATCTTTTGGTCAATCCAACCCTTTCCGATTTGATTGGCGGTGTTTCTTCCGTAACGCTCTCTGATGACGAAGCGCGAAGGCGGGGCACCCAAAAAACGGTTTTGGAGCGCAAATCCCCACCCACTTTCACCATTTTGGTTGAAATTCAAGAGCGCGAACACGTCAAAGTGCATCGCGACGTTGGCGCAGCGGTTGATGGCATCTTGCGCGGTTACCCACTTCCTCCCGAAGAGCGCTTCCGCGATAAGGAAGGCCGGGTTAAACTCGTAAAACAAGCCAAAC
>CAYVOY010000122.1:0-5019 GCA_964453395.1 uncultured Anaerolineaceae bacterium | reverse complement strand
GCCATATCGAAAGTCTCAACAAAAAATCCGGCATCGCCATTGATAAAACTGTCGTCTTCCGCAGTTAATAGAAGCTTTCCATTGACAGTAAAAGCTAATTTTTCACCATCACACAGAGCGCTGAGTTGATTTTCTCCGTCAGCCAAATTGATATTTTCAGCCCGGATTAAGGTCTCTCCATTAAGCAATTCCTTCTGCCCATCTTTTACGCGAATGATTCCGGCATAGCCATCACTGCTGATTGTAAAGGCATAGAAATTATACTTATCCTGATATCGGCAAACCAGACCCATTTGGCTGTCTGAAGGGCCCAAAATCTTTTTGGCTTTAACACTAATTTCGCTGTTGCTATAATTCAAATTGCTGGTGGAAATTGCCCTGGAATCAGCTTGATTAACTGAAATCATATAGCCTTCAGGAGAATATGCTTTAAGTTCATAGACGTTGGAAATGGTTTCAAATCCGGATCCGGATTGGCTAAAATCGTCTTCAAACAAAACCTCGCCCGAAACCTTGCCGGGTAAGAGGTCCTGGCTAAACTTGCCATTGTTAAAAGCAGAACATGCTGTCAGGCTGAACGCCAACAGCAAAAAAAGCAATCCAAAATGTTTTCTATTAATCATATTTTTATAAGTTCGTCCCCGCCATGCCGTGTGCGAAATGGTTTTGAACCTGCTAAGGCAGGATTGGTCTGTCCTCCAAGCTCAGTCTTGACTAATGTCTATCACATCACCTGGTGTGAGAATAAACCATTTATGTTGGTGTTGGTACAAAACGGGTTACCGCATCACTAACACAGCAGGGTAACTAAAATATACCATAAAATCGATGGACATGAGATAAAATAAAAGCTAAACAAGAGGAAAAAACATGCGACTTTTCATTGCTATAAAGCCAGATTCGACCGTATTCAATGCGATTAAAGCTTTCCAAATGGAGCTTAAGTCGGCTCTTAGATACAAAGAAATCCGTTGGGTCGATCCGGCTCAATTTCACCTAACGCTTCAATTTTTGGGCGAAACAAAACCATCTGATTTACCTAAATTAATCTCTAATCTCAATACAGTTGCTGAAAATTCCAAGGTTTTTAATTTGCATTATGAAGGCGCAGGCTATTTTGGTTCTGCTATAAAACCGAGGGTCTTATGGCTGGGCAGCAAAAATTCTACAGAATTAAATGAGCTTTTTAATCAAGTTCTCACTTCTACCGCCTTCTTGCAAATTGAAAACCCGGGCAGGCTCACTCCCCATATCACCATCGCAAGATTTTCCAACAATATAAACAAAGAAGATGCCCTAAAAATAACAAATTATCTTAAATGCTTGGAAAAGCCAGACTTTGGCATCACAAAAACAGAAAGGATTGAGTTGATTGAAAGCAAACTCACTCCCAATGGTCCGATATACAAAACCTTAGAAATGTTCAACTTACGGTAAAATAACCAAAAAGGAAAGAGGTGAAAAACTGGAACCTATTGCATTAGCACGTGAAATCGCAAACATTCTTGAAGACAAATTCGCTGAAGAAATCGTTGTTCTCGACCTAAAAGGACTTTCTGACTACACCGACTGCTTCGTTATCGCAACTGCCAGCAGTGAACGGCTTCTGGATAGTCTCTCAGCTGTTGTTAAAGAAGATATCAAAATCCTGCATGGCTATAACCCCGCAATTGAAGGAAACGGCCGAACTGGTTGGATCATTCTGGATTATGGCTACGTGGTTGTCCATCTTTTATCGAGCGAATTGAGAGAATATTACAAGCTTGACAGCCTTTGGGAAGACGCCAAAGTTGTCCTGAGCCTTCAATAAAATATGAGCCGGGCTAAAACCCGGCTCCTCTGCTAAAAATCTTCTACAGAATATCTTTCAGGATTTCCTGAGCATGGTCTTGTGGCTTAACATCTTCATAAGCCTTTTGTATTTTGCCGTCTTCATCGATAATATAAGTAACTCGCAAAGTTCCGGTATATGTCTTGCCCATGAATTTCTTTTCACCCCAGGCTTCATAAGCCTTAATCATCTCGGTGCTTGTATCCGAAAGCAAAGGGAAGGGCAAAGAATATTTTTCTTGAAATTTTGCGTGGGATTTTGGGCTGTCTTTGCTAACACCTAAAACAACCAGCCCCTTTTGACGAAACTCAGCAAAACTATCCCTGAAACTGCAAGCTTCTTTTGTGCATCCTGGCGTGTCATCCTTTGGGTAAAAATAAAGAACAACTTTTTTCCCTCGATAATCACTTAATTTATGTGGATTCTCATCCTGATCCATCAATTCAAATTCCGGAGCTAAAACGCCTTCTTGTAACATACAACCTCCTAAAATAGTGGTAGAACAAAGAGATAGCAAACAGCAAAAAAGTGCAAAAATGCGTTTGCCTTGATAAATTGCCATTGAGGCTTTAAACCTCGTGACATTCGATTCATAATATACATACTAAAGATGCCAAATAATGCCGTCAGTAGCAAGGGAATATTCCGCGCAAGTCCCCCAACTTGATAAAAATGCCATGCGAAGAAAACATATGCCAGAACAAGCGAAAAGTTTTGGAGTCTGATTCCATTCTCCCAGCCAATTAAAGTCAGCAAAGAGCGTTCATTGTTGCCCTCTTTTCCAAAATATTCAAACAACAAGGAACTCCGACAAGTAATATAAAGGAAAAAGAATGCCATCGTAAGTAAAACAAAACCTGAATCAGGGTTGACATCCTGCATTCCACAAGCTAAAAGAAACAAAAGCGGTGAAACAATGATTCCCTCAAAAATCACACTCATGCTATGGTAAACCATTTTGCCAAGACGAGATGTATTCAATAAAATTAATAAGCTAATAGCAACGATATAAATCAAATTGACGCCGATTAGTTTATTTATTCTCAACAGATTATAGAGAATGAAAAAATAAACGCCAAAAAGAATAATTGTCAGAATCACTAAAAGGCTTTTCTTATTACCTCGATCAAAGTTGACTTTGCTATAGCTATTCACTTTCGAGCTCGTCAGATAATTAAAAAATTCTTGAATTGCGATCATGGTGAGGAAGAAAAACAAGCCAAGTAAAAATCCGGGTAAATCGAAGTGGTTTCGTGTTGAGCTGCCATAAATTGAACCAACAAAATAAATCAGGCTGCCGGCAAAGATAAAAAATGCATTCTTCTTGAGTGATGATTTCAGTATTTCCATTCTAATAAGTTTAACACAAGCTCTCAGCTTATCCTTCGCGGTTATAATCAGAACTGATGAAAAGAAATCACCGGATTTTACTATTATTCGCCTTATTCATGCTCTTGGCTCTCAGTCCCCTGATGACTGAAAACAGCCATGCCCAAAATCCAAACCAGAACAATGAGCTATTTATTGCAAACACTAAAGAAGAATGCGGTAATATCGCTCAATGTTTCTACAATGACGATCCGGATACGCTCGAAGCTTTAGCCCTTCAAAAAGCGATCAATTTTGCCAAAGCCAACAATTTAAGCAATCCCAATATAAACATTCTCAACGCCTATTCAACTAAAACTACCACAGTAACGATTGATTTCCCTCTTACACTTACAAGTCAATCCAACGGTTATCTCAGCACGTCCAGCTCAAACTGTTCAAACCCTCTTCTCAAAGTCACCTCGAATGTGAACATCAGGAATCTCACTATCACAGACGGATCTTGTTCTTCCCCATCGCGTGATTTGGTCGTCGTTGAAAGTTCTGCAAACGTAATAATTGAAAAAAGCACTCTCGAATTTGGTCGCAACGCAATTGTCCACAAAAACAGCACCGGCAACCTCACCGTTCGCTTTAATCAAATCAAAAACAACGATGGCTATGCATTGTTAAGCGAAAACACAGAAATAACTTCCCGGCTCACTATAGTTGCCAACAACATCACAAACAACGGTCAAATTCAGGTAGTTTGCCAAAATAACCGCAGTGTTGACCATAATTTTTGGGGTGACAGTGTTATGCCCTCCCAAACTGCCCCATCTTGTGGTGTTGACAATAATCGCCGATTGGATGTCCCGATTGTCCTCGCAAGCAATGGCGTCCAGGCAGAAATTGTCAATTCAGGCTCCTCCTACCCCAGCAGCCCTACCCTTGGTGTTTCTGCCAAATCTAATTCAGGAGCACAGATTTACATCGTCAATCATGGGGAGTCAAAACCCTTCCCCGATATGGCAATTGGCGAACAAATGGTTTGCGCCAGGTATTACGACATTTTTCTTGAAGATGGCAGCCAAGCCACTGATTTGAGTTTGCGCTTTTCGTATTCCGGCAATAATCTATGCGAACAAGCCATCGAATCCGCATCATTATGTGGTTCAGGACAAAAGGGAACCTATCCCTTAATGTGGTTGGATGTAAAAACAGGCGTAACTGATGGCTGGGACAATGCCGGTGATTCGCCGAAAGGTCCCGGTGGCGATATTTACAGCGGTCAGGAGGTGCGTTGTAACAGCTCAGATAATACGATTGAAATCGATTTGAACGATCTTGGACGACCGAATTTAAGCAACGACCTAAACTTCACACCCATTGCTCTCGCCTTGGAAACCACAGCAGTGAATGCACTTAAGTCTTCTCAAAATACTTCCAATTCGCTCACCTTAAGTTGGACCACGATCAGCGAGCTGAACACCATGGGTTTCAGGCTTATGCGTTCCACCTCACCTGATGGTCCTTGGGAGCAAATTGGTGAATTAATTCCTGCTGCCGGATCGGCTTCAAGCGGTAAAACATATTCAATAGAAGATAATACTGTCAGCCCCAATACGACTTACTATTACCAACTCCAGATTCTGAATAGTGATGGCTCCCTTCAACACACATTAGCTCCCCTTCGGGTTGATGTTAAATTAATAGGAACAAATACCCCCCGACCCACTTCAACCCGTCGCCCAACCAGCACGAAAATTCCCACCCGAACACCGACAGCTTTCCGGACGGCAACCAACGCTTATCGAACCGCAACTTCAGAATACTTTCCCGGAATTCCTACATCCACGTTAAGTCCGGAAGAATTGCTT
>CAYVOY010000121.1:0-5021 GCA_964453395.1 uncultured Anaerolineaceae bacterium | reverse complement strand
TTTGCCAGGATCTTGCCGGCTTGAAAAGCACAAGCCGGCCTACGATAAATTTTTTTGCTGGCTTGAAACGCGCAAGTTTGCTTACGAAATAAATTGCCGGCTTGAAAAGCACAAGCCGGCCTACAATAAAATTTTTGCCGGCTTTCCCCTTTTTGCTGGGTGAGATTTGTTAAACAAAAACGCCGGAGGTTTTTCCCTCCGGCGTAATTTAAAATCTAAAGATTATTCAGCGTCTTCGGCTGCTGCCTCTTCGGCAACATCTTCCACTGCTTCAGCTGCTTCTTCAACTGCGTTTTCGACAGTTTCTTCGACAGCTTCTTCAACAACTGCATCTTCGACGGCTTCTTCAACGGTTTCCTGGCTGATAAAATCGCCAATAGTTTCGCCTTCACCACCACCGAGGTTGAATGCTTCGACCAAAGATTTCCAGTCGGCATCTGCATAAGCAGGAGAGTCAACGCGGCGCAAGCTCAGACCGATACGATGATCTGCTTCTTCGATTTTGAGAATACGAAGGGTAACGACATCGCCGGATTTGATAACTTCTTTGGGATGGTCAATCCGTTTTTCGCTCAATTCAGAGACGTGGATAAGACCTTCGAGGTCACCGGGCAGGTTCAGTTTGGCGAAGGCACCAAAGTTGGTCAGACGGGTGATTTCGCCCTCGACCAATTGACCGACTTTGAGGTCAGCAACTTGTTTGAGCCATGGGTCAGCCTGGAGAGCGCGCATGGACAAGCCAATGCGGCGGCGTTCACGGTCGATGCTGATAATTTTAACTTCGACTTCATCGCCAACTTTGAGAAGCTGATTGGGATGTTCGAGGCGGTCCCAACTCATTTCGGTCAGGTGAACCAAACCGTCAGCACCACTAATATTGACAAATGCACCAAAATCGGCAACGCTGGTAACACGACCCTTGCGGATATCACCTTCGTTAAGGCCTTCAAGGACTTTGTCGCGAATCATATCGCGGGTTTCGTTGCTGGCAGCACGTTCGCTTAGAATCAGACGTTGGCGTTCGCGGTCAACTTCAACAACACAGACCTGGATGTCGTCGCCAATGAATTCTTTGAATCTTTCTTCGGGAGTGTTCCCGGAAAGGTTGAAACGGCGGCTAAAACCGAGTTGAGAGGCAGGGATAAAACCACGAAGAGCGGAAAGCGGAACAATCAGACCGCCTTTGTTATATCCTGCAACGGTGGAGGAGAAGCTTTCTCCGGATTTCAGCAATTCTTCCGCCTCAAGCCAGCTCTGTTCTTCTACTGCACGAACAAATGAGAGGATCAGGTTGCCTTCATGGTCTTCGGGGGTAATGACAAAAACGGGGATTGCTTTGCCAACTTCAAAGGTTCCCAAAATTTCTCGGGGAATTGCTTCAAATTCTTTACCTGCAATAATCCCTTCGGATTTTGCACCGATGCTCACCAGAATTTGATTATCTGATAAGCTGGCAATAATGCCATCGCGAATTTCACCAGCGGTGGGGATGTCGATAGTGACACCATCTAATTCGCCCATAAGGCTTTCCATGGTTACTTCTTGTTCTTTTTCCTGATTGTTCTCCTGTAAACTTGCGGCGTCTAGTTCTGACATTGATTAATAACTCCAATGAATTAAGATTTGGACCTTTATTATAGACTGAAGGTTGAAAATACGCAAACAAATAAAACAGATTTGCTCTTGTTTTACCCATCTTATGGAAATCAAGCTCCCAACAGCTCTAACACTGTCCTGTGAGAATTGATTTTACCATTAAAAAGAAAAGCGTGTGAGAATTTGCAATGTATAGTATGCGAGAAACGAAGAATGGGGAGCCGGGAGCTCAGAGTGCCAGGCTGAATGAATCGATAGACTAAAACTGGCTGTCGTCATCCCCTAAAAAATCGTTTTCGTCAAAATCGTTGTAATTATGATCATCATCATCTTCTTCATCTGATAATTCGCGGCGCACCCAAAGCAAAAGGATGTCGCCTTCTTCAGCATGGAGAGCACGGGCGGCAATGATGGGGTCTTCTTTCAAAAGTCCAATCCGGTCTTTGTATTCTAAATACATAGTTTGTTTGGCAGCCCAGGTGTCCAGACAACGGTCAAGAAGACGCTGGGAGTCGAAGGTTCGCAAATGCGTGAAGGCGGTGTCATAGAGAAAGGGACCTTCCAAAACACTGCCGATCCAGCTTTGACTTCCATCGCCGAAACCGGTTTCGGATACAAGCTGAAACTCTGGGGTTGGACCCTCAATAATAGTAATCTTGTTGTTCATAGCGTCCAGAATGATAACACAAAACGGGATACAGGAAACAGGAAATCAGGAAAGCAGGAAACAGGAAAGCAGGTAACAGGAAATCAGCACTTACTGCTCGTCCGTACACCAAAGGATAATGCAGACCACTCGCTTCGCTACGGGTGAAATGCGGCGCCATCCCTACGAAAATATCTAATTTGAAACTAAAAGGCGAATTACTGCGGCTATTGCTGTTTTTGACTATCGTCTTCCTTTTGGCTTTTTATATGTTCTGCATACAAATCTTTATACAGGTCATTCTTTGAAAGTAATTGCTGATGGCTGCCAATCGCCACGGTGCCATTGTTCTCCACAACGAGAATTTCATCACAAAGCTGGCTGATTAAAAAGAGGTTGTGTGAAATAATGATGCCCGGTGTATTCCCATTGAAACGGCGATAGGCATCCAAACAATGCTTTACCGAAAAAATATCCATGTTCGTAAATGGCTCATCGAGGATCGTGAAATAATTTCCGTATGGCAAGAGTAAGCGAGCCAGAGCAATTTTATTCTTTTCTCCGCCTGAAATTTTCTCGCCATGAAAACCCAAATCCCTACCGTCTAGTTTTGCAAGCTCTAAGGCATCTATGATTGACAGATATCTTTCATGGATGAAATGGGAATGGTTAACCGCTTGCGTAGCGAGATTGTCGACTGTTGATTCTGAGCTTAGCCCTTGGAGGAAATTTTCCAATTGCTTGGCTGGTAAGCCCGCAAGCTCAGCCTTACGTTGCCCTAATAAAGCGGGGATTACTTCAGCAAGCTCGGGAAATTGATGGATGTTATCGGCGGTGAGGCTTTTCAACTGATTATGAATCTTTGCTTTCTTCTCCAGAAATTCCGCTTCGCTAAGGGCTTGCTTGTTAAAAGTGATGTTGGATAAAAGTGAATCGTTATAAATCTCAGGATTTTGAGGGTAAAGCTTAAAAGAGGAATAAAGAAAACTTTGGTTAATTTCAGAGATGGGACAACCGCCATAATTGACACTACCTTGGCTTGGGGAAACCGTTCCCAAAAGTGCCTTCACCAGCGTTGTTTTTCCTGAGCCGGAGAGTCCGACGATTCCGGTCAGACCTTTGAATGTATGGCTGAGCCGATCAATTAGGTTAACTTGATTCCCTTCTTCAGTTTCGTAGGTCAAAACACAATCCTTAAAACTGAGTTCCCTGCCTTCAGGAACGCAATTCTTTGCTTCGCATGTCAAAAACGGTTCAATCCGACTCTGCAAAACTTCCAGTCGGTTCAGGGTGTCCAAAGAGGCTTTAATTTTACTTATCGGAGTAAAAGCGAGGGCAACATAGGATAAAAGCGCGGTCAGGGTGGGGAAATCGAGCTTTCCACTGCTCAGTTGGATCGCGCTGATTGCGATAAATGCCAATTGAGTGAAAAACGAAATGAAATTTATGACAGAATCGGAAGTTTTTGAGGCAATCCCTGCGTTTTGGACATGCAAATCCCTTTCCTCGAATAAGTTCTGGATTTTTTTGTTTGCTCTGTCTAAACCCAGGTAAGACAAAACTGAACTGCGGTTTTCGAGCAATTCCAAAATTTTGGGGTTGATTTCCATCAAAATCTTGCGGAAAAGAGAAAATTCTTCTTTGTAGACTTTTCTGAAATGGATGGTACTAAGCAGACCGACAGCGTAGCCAATCAAAATGGTAAGCGCCAGCCAGAGGGACCACAAAAGGGAGATAATCAGAATTGCCAGCAATTGAAGCAGACTTAAAAAGGCGGATTCGATTTCCTGGTTCGAGATGATGCCGGTCAATTGCTCTACATCTCCATAAACCGACATGAGATATGAGCCGGCTCCACGATTTTCAATCAATTTGTTGGTTTTTTCGATGCCGTTGATAATCAATCTGGATTGCAAATCCCTTTCCAATCTGCGGTTGATTTTTTCTTTCCGGATTTCAAGGATATAACGCAAGATGCAATAGATAACTCCTGTTAGCAGCAGTACGATTATCCATTGATTCAGCTCTTGCCTGACTTCTATCGATGAAAGCAATTCCCTTTGGATCAGTGGGAGAATGACTGTTAACAAGCTGAGCAGGAAAAGAATAATAAAATTGGTAATTAGTTTGTTTTTATCTGATTTTGAAACAATTTGGGTTAAGAATTTATAGAAAGATTTTAGATTACCCATCGTAGCAGCCTCTATTTGGAATGAATTGAAAAGTATCTGTCTGTTCTTTTGTTTACATTAGATTTTATTGGAATTGGCTTCCGATTCTCCTCCTTTCTTCCTTTTGGGGAACGCTATTAGTTTACCCCCCCCATAAAAATGTCAAGAATAATATGACAATAAACTTGGTGATTTACAAAAAAAAGACCTGCGATTGAGCAGGTCTTTTAGTAGTACAGACATTAAACTTAATTTACAGTGTTGTTCCAGAACCAGTTGTAGGCGAACCAGCCACCGGTTTTGGCTTGCAAGCGGATGGCGATTTGAACCTCGCCTGCCAATGCGGCCGGGATGTCAAAAGTAGCTTCAAGTGCGCCACCTTCGCCGGTGTTGAATTCGGCAACCTGGATTCCATTGATTCCGGCTGTGCCATATTTGCCCATCAAAACAGTGAACTCGGTTTCTTTGGGGAAATTAATTCCGCTGATGGAAACGGTAGTTCCTTTTGCGACAGCTGTGATGCTGAAGGTTGGGAATTTTACAACCGGAGCAGGCTCGGAAGGCTGGGGTGCAGGAACTGTGGCTGTGTTATTCCAGAACCAGTTGTA
>CAYVOY010000120.1:0-5032 GCA_964453395.1 uncultured Anaerolineaceae bacterium | reverse complement strand
CAGGAACAGGCGTGGGTTCAAGCGTGGGAATTGACTCAACAGTCGGAGTGGCTCTTGGAGTCAAGGGGATATTGCAAGCACTGAGGCTTAGCATGATCAGGACCATTAAGATTAGGGTTCTTTTTTTCATTTTATTCTTCTTTCGGTACTAATTGCTGGTAAGCTGCCAGCAAAGTTTGTTTATTTTTCTGCCAGTCGGCTTTCGTTTCAGCTGTCCTTCTGGCATTCTCGACCAGGTTTTGCTTTACCTGGCAAGTTAAAATGATATCACTAAGCGCTTCAACTGCGCCATCAGGAAAGATCCATCCGTTATACTCAGGCCTCACCCATTCAAGGTTCGCAGGAATGTCTGAAGCAATCACAGGCAAGCCACAAGCAAGGGCTTCCATTAAAGAAACGGAAGAACCGTCAACATGACTTGGGGTGACATAAATGTCAGGCGCACCATAATATTTGATTAAATCATCGTTTGGAACTCTTCCACCGAGATAAACTTTATCTTCAAGGTTTTCTTTTTGCAAAATTTTCATGAATTCGTCATGCAAACTGCCGTCATTGAGAAGCAAAAGCCTCAAGTCAGGATTGCTCTCAATCGCTTTTTCAAAAGCGCTTAACAAAACATCAACCGCATAGTTAGGCTCCCAACTGCGTAAACAGAGCAAAACAGTTTTATCTTGCCAGCCCATCTCTTCGCGCAAAGCCTTACCGGCGGTTTTTGCCTTTTGGGGGTCAAAATGTGCCAAATCGACGCCCCAAGGGAAGACGGAAATTTTCTCACGTTCAAAGCCTAAGCTTACGGCGACATCCGCCGAACATTCGGCATCGGTGATCAGCCCGTTCGAACGCTGCAAAGCAAAACGCGCCCGTTGTTCCGCTAATTTGTCAACTTTTACATCGTGCATCATGTCAAAGCCCCAACTCATCGACAGTATGTTGGGAAAATTGGTTTTAGCAGCCAAGAATGCGACATCTGGCAAAGGACCGGCATGAATCAAGTCCGGTTGGCAAAAGTCAATCGCTTTTTGCAATTCTTTAAGAGCAAAATGTTGATTCCAGGCTTGCAATCCGTTTTCTATCCCGCTCCATTTAATTTCCGTAATGCCCTCCGGCAGAGGTGCATCGCCACTGTACAAGCGCCAAACGAATGCCTGATGCTCGCTTTCGGCAAGCGTCTGCATAAAGCGCTGATCGTGGACGGAATCAAAACGGGTTAGGTAGAGAATTCGCATCTTAATCTCCTAATTGCGTCCAGCGCAATTCCTGACCAAAGGGGATATCTTTGAGGGCTTTCAGGCCAATCAGTTTTTCAATTTCAAATGGCTCAATTGCGCCCGGGGTCGCCGGACGTAAAACAGCAATCATTTCTCTTGTGAACGTTTCTCCGGCTTGAATATCGCGTGCAGCACGCAAACAACGTCTTTGAACAACGACCGTCTCTTTTTCGTTTTCGGCAACAAACTTATCGCCCGAACCGAGCGCGCGCTCCAACTGCCTGGTACTTTGCACCATCTCCGCCCAGCTTTGCGGATTCATCGCAAAGGCATGGTCGGGACCTTCTCGATTGTTGTCGTCGGTAAAGTGTTTTTCAATCACTCTGGCACCCAAAGCCACCGCCCCAAGCACCGTTGCATGTCCGTGGGTGTGATCGCTGAGGCCCAAAATCAGATTGGGCCAAATTTGATGGTAAGTTTTGAGGACATTCAGGTGAATATTGTCAAAATTGCCATCCGCAGCGGTGTAATTGGTGTTGCATTGCATCAAAACAAGCTCAGGGTTAACTGCCAAAATTGCATCAACCGCCCGTTGAACGTCGCCAATCGACGAGGCACCGCTTGCCAAGAGCACAGGTTTGCCTTTCTCTGCCATTCGAACGCAAGCTTCCAACCAGGTAATATCACCCGAGCCGATTTTATATGCCGGAACGTAAGCGTCGAGCATATCGGTTGCCGCAAAATCGTAGGGGGAAGAGAAATAGTCAATCCCAGCTTTGTCACAAGCCTCTTTGAGAATTGGCGTCCAGTCGAAGGGCACCGAAGCGTCGTTATAAACCTCGGTTACGCTCTTTTTCCAATTTGCCTGATGAGAAACCTGGGCATTCATATGGCTGAAACCGTAATCAGAAACGATTTCTTTGCCTCGGAAGTTTTGAAACTTAGCCGCATCGGCACCGGCTTCGGCTGCCAAACGAATCAATTCCAAAGCACGTTCCAGACTGCCGTCATGGTTGGCGGCAATATCGGCGATGAAATAAGTCGGGTGATTTTTCCCTATAGTGTGACTTCCAATTTTGATTTCCATCTTTGCTCCTCTCAGCTTAAATAGCTTGCCAATTGCTCAGGCAAGCCTTTCTCATAATCTGCATACATGTGGTCCAAACCTTCGGCGACTCCCGGCAGTTCATGCCCTAAAGCCTTCTGCAATAATTCGGTATTCATGCTCAAATTCAAAGGGCGCTTTGTTTTCAAATCGCCATCTTTGGTCTCCAGACGATTAATCAAGCTCTCGTCAAGACCAAAGCGCTTGGCAAAAGCGAGACCAAAGTCAGCTTTACTCAGACTCTCTTGCGAGAAGAAATGGCAGATGCCATGCAAGTCATTTTCCATCGCTTCCAAAAGCAAGCCAGCCAGGTCGCGCACATAAAGCGGACTAAAGATTGAATCGGTAAAGCCGTTAACTCGCTTGCCTTGACTCAAATTATTATAGAAGAATTCCGCCAAACTGCGCTTTCCGTCGATGGACCAACCATAAAAAACCACGCGTGCAATCAGAGCCTCGCTAAAATTTTCAGACAAGCCGATTTCAGCACTGTGCTTGCTTTTGGCATAGGTGTTCAAAGGGTTGGGACTATCACTTTCCCGATAGTTTCCTTTTTTACCGTCAAAAACCGAATCGGTAGAAATATGCACAAAAGGAATGCCAAGCCTTTGGGCCTGCTCAGCCAGCACTAAAGGCGCTGCAGAATTTATGGTTAAAGCGGCTTGCGGGTCTTTTTCTGCCTGATCCAAATTGGCAATCGCAGCACAATTGATGATTGCATCCGGTTGTGCCTTATTTACCGCACCTGGCACCTTGCTAAGCTCTGCCAAATTATGCGCTTCTTGTTCAAAAGGCAGGTTTTTCAATTGGCGGCTATTCGTCCAGCCAATCACCTGATAGCCTTTACCGATCGCTTCAAGCGCCAGGTTTATCCCCAGCAAGCCGCTGACACCGGTGATCAACAAGCGTTTCATTTTTATTTTGCCTCTGCCAATTCTTCTTCAATCGGCTTGATAAATTCCATAATTCCAGCCAAATCCAGCCATTCAGAGTTAGTTCCGCTGTTATAAACGAAACCGTCCGGCACCGGAGTTCCCTTCTCGTTCCAGGAATAGCCAAACCAGAGTTCAGCTCCGGAAGGTTGCACGACGTACATATCAGGCAATTCAACCGTCGTTCGGGCTTCGTCTTCAGAAATCAGGCTTTCGTGCAATTTCTCACCCGGGCGAATCCCGATAATCTTAATTTCCGCTTC
The DNA here is from genome assembly GCA_964453395.1 of uncultured Anaerolineaceae bacterium. Classification (GTDB taxonomy): domain Bacteria; phylum Chloroflexota; class Anaerolineae; order Anaerolineales; family Anaerolineaceae; genus Mesolinea. Next base: position 1,521 of record CAYVOY010000120.1, on the reverse strand, counting down.
GGGAGCCATCGCCTTCGCCAGGTCAGTCATTTTCATGCTGGGAATTTTCGGAATGAAAACCTCACCGCCTTGCATTTCTTCAATCGCCTTGATCACGAAACGCACACCCTGCTCCAGCGACATCCAAAAGCGGGTCATTCGGTCATCAGTGATGGTCAATACGCCACTCGGGCGTTGTTGAATAAAGAGCGGCACAACCGAACCACGAGATCCGACAACATTGCCATAGCGTGTGCAGGCAATCCGCGTTTTTCGTCCACCGGCATAGGCGTTGCTCTGCACCATCAATTTTTCAGCTGCCAGTTTGGTGGCGCCATAGAGATTAACCGGATTTACCGCCTTGTCGGTTGAAAGCGCCAAAACTTTTTCAACATTGTTTTCAATTGCGGCATCAATCACATTCGCCGAACCGAGAATGTTGGTTTTGATGGCTTCCATCGGGTTATATTCGCAAGCCGGCACCTGTTTGAGTGCCGCAGAATGCACAACGATATCCACGCCAAACATCGCGCGGCTCAAGCGTTCTTTATCGCGCACATCTCCGATAAAATAGCGAATGCGCGGGTCATCAAAGCCCAAAATGGTGCGCATGTCATGCTGTTTGAGTTCATCACGGCTGTAAACAATCACCTTTTCAGGCTGGTATTCATCCAGCAAAATCCGAATGAATTTTTTGCCAAAAGAGCCGGTGCCACCGGTTACTAAAACGACTTTATTATGCCAATCCATACTTACTCCTCGCGCTACCCGCGTTCTTCTTTAGAAATTATTATCATGGGATATTGCCCATTTTTACCGAAATAGTGGGGGAACCACTCTTCGAAACGATACAAAACTTTTAACCAAAAGCGGCCTGCCCATTCCGGTTGAATGACAGAACGCAAAAATTTTACAGAAACACTGCGCCAAACGCGAATTTCATAAGGCAAAACGCCATCCATTACGCTCTTGAACCACTTTGCCGAGGTCTTCCTAATAAATGTCCCCGATGGGCTTTGGTTAGGGGTTGTCTCCGGCTTTTTTTCCTGGCTTGCAGAAACACCGTTTGGCATTGCCTCAGCTTCTTTGCCGGTCATACGGCGCAACTTATTCGCAACGCGCATAACAAAACCAAAAAAGCCGCTAAGTCCATATTCAGCCCAGCCATCCACTGTCACCATTGAACGACCGGGAATCAGCGTCCGGTACAAACCCTTATAAACGCCCACTTTTTCCTCAACCGGGACGTGGTGAATGGTATGCAGAGAAACAATGCCATCAAAAGCCTCATCTTTGAAAGGCAGGTGAGCAATATCGCCCACAACATAAAAGCCCTTCTCTCCCAAACGCTTCCGTGCTTCCTGCATTGCCACAACCGACAAATCCATGCAAACCCGCGCCTTGTAGTCTTCGGAATAGGTCAGATATTCGTCATATTGCACCGGACCCGAACCGGCATCCAACAGATATTTGCCGCTCGCTGCCAAATGTCTTTTGACGCGCATGTGGCATTTATGAATGTAGTCTGCCGAAACCGGGCGC
>CAYVOY010000119.1:0-5044 GCA_964453395.1 uncultured Anaerolineaceae bacterium | reverse complement strand
GGTTTGCCGATTTCAAAAGGATTAGCCTTTGATCAATATGGGATTGATAAGGTTGAGCTTTTAATCGAAACCAATCCCGGAGAAGGCTTTAAGCCACTTGCAAAAATCGCCTCAGGCGGAGAAACTTCGCGCTTGATGCTTGCACTCAAAGAAGTGTTAGCCGAAGCCGACCAAATTCCAACCTTAGTTTTCGATGAAATCGACAGTGGCATTGGTGGCAGGGTGGGCATGACTGTCGGTTCGATGCTTTGGAATTTAGCCCGCCATCATCAGGTAATGTGCGTTACCCACTTACCGCAATTGGCGGCTTTTGGAGATCAACATCTTACGGTTAGCAAATTTTCTGATAATGAACGCACCACGACAAAAGTTCAGGAAGTTGATGGTGAAGAACGGCTAAAAGAGCTGGCTGAAATGCTGGGCTCCGGTGGTTTTCAAGCACTGCAAACTGCTCAAGAATTGCTTACCCTGGTTGAGCAACAAAGGGTACAATTTAACTAAAGACTGCAATAATCCGGGCTCGCCTGGTGAAATTATCAAAACCAAATACATTCGTGGATTTTGCTCAAAAGGAGTAATTATGCCTAAATCAAATGAAATTCTTGCAGTAATTCTTGGTGGGGGGCAGGGCACGCGCCTCTATCCGCTAACAGCAGAGCGCGCTAAACCGGCAGTGCCAATTGCCGGGAAATATCGCCTGATAGATATTCCAATCAGCAACTGTATCAATTCGGGCATCTATAAAATCTCGGTACTAACTCAATTTATGTCTGTTTCTCTTCATCGTCATATTACACAAACTTATAATTTTGACAAGTTCCATTCCGGAAGTGTTCAAATTTGGGCGGCAGAACAAACGATGCTTGGGCGCTCATGGTATCAGGGCACCGCAGATGCAGTTCGTAAACAGTATCACGAAATCAGAAGCTCCCGAGCAAAGCACGTTTTGATTCTTGCCGGGGATCATCTTTATCGCATGGATTATGCCAAAATGGCGGAATATCATATTGAAAATAACGCTGACGTTACGATTGCCGTTCAACCGGTTCCCAAAGATGAAGCATTCCGATTTGGTATCCTAAAGCGCGATGAGGACGGTCAGATTACTCGTTTTGCTGAAAAACCAAAAGATCCGGCAATTTTGTCCGATTTAGTCAGCCGCGATGATCCCGAAAATCCATATTTGGGCTCTATGGGTATTTATATGTTCCGCACGGAAACATTGCTTGATGTTTTGCGCCTTGAACTGGAAGAACGCAAGCTCGATGATTTTGGCGGCGATATCATCCCTTATATGATTGAAAGTGAAAAATCAGTTTACGGTTTCAATTTTGAAGGTTATTGGCGTGACATTGGAACCATGCGCACCTTTTTTGAAACTAACCTGGAATTAGCTGAAGACCAGCCGTCTTTCGATTTTTATGATCAGCAAAACCCAATCTATACTCATCCCCGCTTCTTACCGGGAAGTCGGGTTGATGGCGGCGATTTAAAGCAAGTTCTCATAGCTGAGGGTTCGGTGATTAAATCCTGCACAATTGAACATTCGGTGATTGGTTTACGCTCGATTATTGGCGAAGGAACCCATATCAAAGATACGATCGTGATGGGTGGCGACTGGTATGGCACGCTCAATAACGGCGCGCCGCTCGGGATTGGTAAGAATTGTCATATTGAAGGGGCAATTATCGATAAAAACGCGAGTATTGGCGATAACGTCGTGATTAAGCCTTTCCCGATTGACGCAAACCTCGAAACTGATCTTTATATGGTAAGAGAGGGCATTGTCGTTATTCAAAAACACAAGGTGATTCCTGCCGGAACAGTTATTCAACCTTAGGCAAAGATTGTGCGAACTGCATTCTGCTTACAAAAAAGCTTCGATTTTGCTCAATAGTGTATAAGCAGTGATGCCAAAAGCAACCGAGACATTCAAAGATGATTTCATCCCATCCATTGGGATGAATAGAATTTTGTCTGCCAATGCGATAACTGCCGGGTCAACTCCGGCTGGTTCGTTCCCTGCGATTAATGCGATTTTATTGTTTTTCTTGAGCTCTGCTTCGTTTAGAGAAAAAACATTTTCTGCCTGAGGGAGTGCTTCTAACACCAAAATTTGATAGCCTTCATCCTTTAACCGGGCAACTAATCGAGGAGCGTTTGCCTCTTCTGACCATTCCAGGCGGTTTTCAGCACCCAATGCAGCTTTAGTTACGGCGGAATTGTCTTTAGGCGAAGGGCTAAGTCCGCAAAGATATATGCGGTTCATGCCGACTCCTTCAGCCGTTCTGAAGATTGAGCCGACGTTGTGTGCCGAGCGAACATTATCCAAAACTCCCACAAAATCTAAATTTGAGCGGGGGTTCCAACGCGGTTCCCACTGATCAGTCTGGGAGGAACTGTCAATTAAAGCGGCACCGCAACGCGGACATATTAAGCCTTTGAATTGGCTTAAGTCGAGTGGAAAGCGAAAGGTGCAGTCCGGATTGCTGCATTCTAAAAAGTGGATTGTGCTCATTATAGAGTTATTTTAACCGAGAAATTGTCCTTAAAATGTTAGTCGCCTGGGTGAGGGGGGCACCCAAGCGACTAACAACAAAAGTATACACCAATTATCATTCTTGGCAAGCCCTTTTTGTATAAGCTAAGCGAAAACGCAAAATTCTTATAAAACTTTTACGCAAGTTAAGTTTAAAATAACAAAAACCCATTTATTGGTTCTTAATCGCTTGTCCATCCTGGGTGCAATAGGCTTTAGCTTGATATACTTGCATTAAGATCTCATGCAAAACCAATCGTAAGGCTAGAATCGTGTTTACTCGGTCCAAACCACCGTCATGCATCAAAACAACCTTATGAGGTTCTAGCGAATTTCTGAAATGCTCTAAAATCGCCTCAGGGCTTGTTCCTCTCCAATCTTCGGTGTCAATATTCCACATCGAAACCTCATAATTCATTGAATTTGCATTTGCATAAAAGAGATTGCTCGCGCCACCATAAGGCGGGCGAACACATCGCACAAACTGAGAACTTAAATCAACCCCGTCTTGAAGAGCTTCTTTTATAACGCTTTCGGTGTCATCAACCTCATAATAGAAAGTTGTATAATCGGCCCATGACAAATCTATATGGTTGTAAGTGTGAACCCCAATCGTTTGGCCGTGTTCTGCAACTTCACGGACGATCTCCGGGTGGTTTACAACATTCCTGCCAATCATATAGAAGGTGGCTTCAGCCTGGTAAAAATCGAGCAAGTCCAAAACCTCGTTTGTCCAGATTGGGCTGGGACCATCGTCAAAGGTTAGGTATATCACTTTTTCAGATTCATCAAATTCAGCGTTTTGAGCTTTTGCGTTTACAACAGAAGTAGACAACAACAAAAACGCTATTATAAGCAACGCCAAGCTTTTCAGTAAATATTTATTGCATTTCACAACAATCCCTCGTCATAAGGAAAACTCTCAATCTACAATCGTGCCCGGCATAGATTGCCAGGTGTTTCCGTTATTGGCGGTCATGAAAATACGATTTTGATTCAACAATTCTTCATTAATTGTACTGTTTAAATAACCAATGGTAGCGTTAATCATATTAAGTCCAATCGGAATAACACCAAGCGGAAGCCATTCGGTTTTGTCAACCCAGGTCAAACCGCCATCTGTAGTTTGCAGCATCTTATTGTCTGAATAGGCTAAACCGTTCTCCAAACTGCCAAAATCAACAAACTTTACATCGCCTAAAGTAGAAAGGTAGTTAAAGTTTTCTCCTGAATCAGTCGAAACACAAATATGGGTTTGAATTTCATTGTTAGCTTGAAAGGCCCGAATGGGGAGGATGATTTCCTGATTACTAATTTTGACCAAATCAAGCGGATCCAGTTCCGCGTCTTCTGAACTTGGCAATCCATTGCAGGATACCTGGCTCCAATTTTCACCGGAATCGGTTGTTCGGAAGAGATAAAGCGAATCAGGCATTGGACGGGAACCACCAATCAGGGCAACGCCGTTATTCAATGCCAGCAAGCTGTTTTTGATACCAGAAGCAGGCAAACCGTGATTGTCAGACGAGGCTGGTTCATGTTCAAAAGTCTTGGTCCAGGTCAAACCGCCGTCGTTTGTCGTATGAATACTGACATACTGCGAACCGGCCCCTGCGCCTAAGTCTGAAAGGATCATTCCGTTCTCTGAATTGCTGAAATCTATCAAACCGCAAGGAAAATCAAGCTGAGCAAAGGCCCAGGTTTTACCTGCATCGCCACTTATCTTTAAAATAGCAGAAGATTCACCGGTCGTCTCGCAAAGCCATGCGGAATGGCCGTTTGGGAAAGAAACAGCATTTTGCCCGAAACCAGAAGAACTGTTGACATCGTCCGGGGTGACATTGAACCAATATTCGCCGAAATTGACCGTATTATATATTTTAGTGTTGTCCAAATTAGTCGCCCAGCCTTCTCCACCAACAAAGATATGAGTTTTGTAAAGCGGCGAAAGGTACTGCGGCGTATTCGTCGGTTGTAACGATGTTGAAGGCGTTGTTGTTGTTTGTAGTTCTGTTGAGGGCGCTTTAGTTTCAACTTCAGTTGCCGGAACACAGGCTGAAAGTGTTAATGCGATAAGGCTAAGAATTATAAAGAATTTTCTCTTCATAGTTACTCCAATCTCAATTCGGTTAATTCTATATGTTGCAGTATCTGTGCCTCAAGCAGACATCTTAAGTCTCCTGAGAGAGTAATCCGCAAACTTAATTCATAATATCACGACTCGCTTCTTTAAATTTGGCTTTGAGCATATTCATAAAGATGAAAAACCCTGTCTAATTGTTTCACGTGAAACTATTGCTTTGACGTGGGATGCGTGTAGATGTTAGGTTTCACGTGAAACATAAGGCTTTCAGCCTCAAGAAATCGGTCAAGTTCTTCGTTTAGTGTTCTGTGAATCTCGGAGGGGTGATATAAAAAGCCTTAAGGGCCGCTTGCTAACGCGTGTAAATTAAAGATTCTAACAAAATCCAATCCCCAAAATGGCGTGTTTGGTTTATACTAAAG
>CAYVOY010000118.1:0-5087 GCA_964453395.1 uncultured Anaerolineaceae bacterium | reverse complement strand
CTTACAATTCTTCGCACGCCATATGCCCGCTTGGGTTAACTCAGACATGCTCACCGTCTTCGGCTTTTTAGGCGCTATTCTGACCGGAGTTTCTTATGCAATGGTCGGAACCGGAGAAATTAAGGGGAACGGCTGGCTCTTCGTTGCCAGCCTGGGTTTCATTATCAACTGGTTTGGCGACAGCCTGGATGGCACATTGGCACGCTATCGACATCATGAAAGACCCAACTTTGGCTTTTATATCGACCATTCAATCGACGGCATTACCACCTTGTTGATTTTCGCCGGAATGGGTCTTTCGGGCATCGCTCGCCTTGAGATCACCCTGTTTGCCCTTGCTGCCTACCTTTTGGTAATGATTCATGTCTTTCTCAAAACGCACGTTACCGGCCATTTTGAAATGACCAGTATCGGAATAGGACCGACCGAAGTGCGGTTGATGGGAATTATCCTGAACACTGTCTTGTTTTTCACCGGGATTGGTGAAAATCTTTGGACGTTCAACGTTCAGGGACAAACCATTGGTCTGACTATTGGAAGTATTGCTGTTCTTATTGTCGGAATCGCTTTACTTTTATACTTTTTCTATTCTCTTATCCGAACCGGCATCACCCTGGCAGCACAAGATGAAGCCCGCTTAGAAAGACGCAAGGCAAAAGAAGCACAAAAAGCCAAGGAAAATAAAGACGCCTTCAAAGCCCAGGAAAATCAAAAAGCATAATCTTTACGATAAATATAAAAGCCGGAGATGATATGAACTGCACCTCCGGCTTTTTGCATCAATCAAAGCGTCAGTCTAAGACTAAAACCACAAAATCATCCATGCTGACCACAACGTTCGGATCGTCATAACTTCCGACAAAGAAACCGACATCACCGCTTATGAGCATTGGGTTTGCGTCTTCGACTTCCGCAACCAGTTCGTTGTTAACGAAAAGGCTAAGGAGTTCATTTTGGCATGTGACCTGTGCCAAATTGAAATCGCCGTCAATTATTCCGCTTTCATCATATCCTTCGCTCAAAACAATTCGTTCTCCGTTAAGATATTTTCCAATCAAAACATAACCATCGTTTCCGAAGGTGATAAAGTAGAAGTTTTGAGCGTCTTGATAGCGACAGACAAAACCTTGAAGGTTTTCTGTCGTTTCGGCATCATTGGCGAAATAGGCCTCCATCAAAACATTCTGCTGCTCTATCATACCGCTTACATCCCAGGTAACATAGGAAGGTGTTTTGAAAGCATATGTCAGCCAACCGTCCACGATAGATAAGTCAAGTTCGTTATACTCGCCCAAATCCCAAACTTCGCTTTCGCTCGATTCAAAATCATCGAAGAAAAGCAACCTGTCCAAAAAATCTTCACCAATGTTGCTTTGATTCCATAAGTAGGTTTCGGCATCATAAACCGCAAAATTGTCAAAGCCAACTGTGAAGTTAGCTTCATCAAAGGAACGGACATACAAACCGACGCCACCATCCGGCAAATCGGAATCTTCAACGTAATCCAGCAAGCCGCCATTTGCCCAAAGCCCTAAGCTATTGCCGTTACATTCGCCTTCCAAGCGGTTGTAATCTGAACTGATATAGCCTTCATTTGCCATGCCGCTGCTAAGATTTTCGTAAGTACCGTTGACATATTTATCGATTGAATAGTAACCGTCATTGCCAATGTACATGAAATAGAAATTGTCTTCATCCTGATAGCGACAGACAAAACCGGCACCGTTTTCTTCACTGCCCGAAACACGGTACAGGTCAGCTTGCAGGACGACGTTTTCTGTCTCCATATCGAAGATCTGACTCCATAGCATGTAATTTTCAGTTGTAACTGTCATCAAATATTCGCCATCTATGATTTCATCATAAGCGGGGTTGCTTTCCAAAGTGTTGACTTGCCAAGTGCCATCGTCATAACTGAAATCTTCAAAAAATATTGGCTGCAAATCTTCTTCAAGCTGTTGGCTCTCATCATCTCCAATCACGGGTTCATCAGTCGGCAATGTGATTGGTTGGCTTGGTTCTTCGATTACTTCCGGCTTTTCAACGACCAATGTTGCAGTTGGGTCTCCTTGGTTATCAACTTTAACCAAGCGAGGCATGCTACAAGCGGAGAGGCCAAAGGTCAATAGCAATAAAACAAGAATTGTTTTTTTCATCTCTTTCTCCATTAAAATCTAAGGCTGAACCGACTATGGTTATAGTCACTTCTTTTTAACTGTATAACCAAGTATACAATATGCAATTGTTAGTTGGCGGCATTGAACAGTTAACAATTGGTAGTTAATAGCTGATAGTTGTGGTCATAAAACGTTTCTAATCCCTCCTTCTTTTGCCCTTTTCCCTGTCTGGAATGCGTTATAATCAACGGGCTTATAGAGCTTTAGGAGAATAATATGCAATTAGGAATTATCGGTTTACCTCAATCCGGAAAAACAACCGTCTACAAGGCTTTGACGGGTGACGATGTTGCCGCTGAAATGTCTGCCGGTCAAATGGAAGTGCATACGGCAGTTGTCGATGTGCCTGACCTGCGCGTTGACAAACTTTGCGAGATGTTCAAACCCAAGAAAATCGTGCGGGCAAAAGTAACCTATGCCGACATCGCCGGTTTGGATGGTAACGCCGGTCGTGCTGGCATATCCGGTGTCATGATTAACCAATTGGCTCAAATGGACGGCTTTTTGCATGTCGTCCGCCAGTTTGAAAATGATATGGTGCCCTTTCAGGGCGATAAAATAGACCCGCTGCGTGATATTCAAGTTATGGATGGGGATTTCATCATCAACGATTTGGTCATGGTTGAGCGGCGCCTCGAAAAACTGCGCGAAGAATTTCGGCGTGGGGTTTCCCGTCCTCGTGATCAGATTCAAACCGAATTGGACCTTTTCGAAAGGCTTGAAGCCATGCTTAACGAAGAAAAACCATTGCGTCACTTCAACTTCACGCCTGAAGAAGATAAAATAGTTTCCAGTTTCGGCTTTTTGAGTCGTAAGCCGCAAATCATCCTTTTCAACCAATCCGAAGAGCAGGAAACAATCGACTACATCAGTCCACATCCGCATACGACCGTAACAACATTGCCGGCAAAATTGGAAGTCGATATTGCCGCCCTGGAGCCTGACGATGCGGTTATCTTTATGGAAGAATTTGGGATCAACGAACTCGGCCGCTCGCGTCTGATTAAAATCTCATATGATTTGTTGAACGTACACAGCTTCTTTACCGCCGGTGAGAAGGAAGTGCACGTCTGGACATTGCGCAAAGGCAGCAATGCCCGCGAAGCAGCCGGCACGATTCACTCAGACATGGAAAAAGGCTTTATTCGGGCTGAGGTAATCTCTTTTGATGACCTGATGACCTATGGCAGCAACGCCGAAGCCCGTAACCACGGCCGCCTGCGCGTTGAAGGGAAGAATTACATCGTCGAAGACGGCGATATTCTCGAAATCCGTTTCAATATTTAATAGCATCAACCTTAAAGCAAACACCCTCAAAGCAGAATTTGAGGGTGTTTTTAATCAATACTATTATTAGGATTCAAGCAATTCCCGGAATGGGTAAAGATCGATTCGTGAGGTCAAATCGAGGCTAATTGGTGTAACCGAAACCTTTTGATCCAGCAAAACAACTTTCACATCGCTGTTGTCTTCTACTTTTGCAGGGTCAACCCGCACTTCATAGCCAATTTTCTCATGTCCGGTTTCGGGGTCAATCACACGAGCAACCTCAAAATAGCGTGTGCGCGATTGGCGGCTAACCACCCAGGGGGTTTCGGGGCTTGCCTTTGAGGGGATATCCACTTTCAAAACGTCAACGTCAAAAGGCATTTTCAGACGAAGCAGTTTTTCAGCGAAAAAGCGGGTAAACCAGGCGGCGGTGCTGAAATCGACTTTATCCGAAAGGCTAAAATGTTCAGTGGTTGGGGTTTGCAAGGAAATCGCCAAAGCAGGAATGCCAAAAGAGGCGGCTTCGAGCGCAGCTCCGACCGTTCCGCTGATGGTAATACCTGAGGCAACGTTTTCGCCATAATTGATGCCCGAAACGACTAAATCGGGTTTGACATCGGTCATAACTCCCAGCAAGCCGTGTAAAACTGATTGCGCGGGCGAGCCGCCGACTGCATGAACGACCCATTTCTGGCCCTTAACTTCGAGCTCACGAGCTTCACGGATGTTGTCCGATTCGCGTGGCAGAGCCCTGCCCATTGAGGTCTGTTGAACACGGGGTGCAACCACGTGCACAAAACCGAGGTCGGAAAGCGCTTCCGCAGCAGCCCAAATGCCGGGAGAATCGATGCTGTCATCGTTTGTCAATAATATTTGGGGGCGTTTATTTTTATCCATAGTTTGATTTTACCCGAAAAAGAAAGGTGCTCCATTTTGAGGGACTTATTCCCATTCGATTAAATCGCCCTCTTCTCTGATTATTCGATAAAGCTCTTCTTCATGCTCGATTAATTGGGTGATTGTTTCAAGAAGCTTTCTGGCGCGAAGTCTGTTTTCACGAGTAACTGGAAAATAAGCGGTGTATAAACCAGCCTCCGGGTCAGAATCCATCTCGGTCAAGATGTCGGGATCAACTTTTTCTAAGAAATAATTGAAAAACACATCCCAGTTATAGCCGTTCATATAAGCCGAAGGATTAATTTGGTTCATTTTTTCACCAATTGCTAAAATTTTCGGGTTTTCAACCAAAAAGGCAATCTGGTAATAATCATCCCCTTTAGTCATTTCTGCATAATCAATCATTTTTGCCTCCGTATTTTTATGACTTAACAAGATTATAGCTTAACGGTGACAAAAAGGATATTCAAGCTGGGCTTGTCAGGAATTCTTAATATGGAGCTGTCTGCATCAATCACGAGAATATTTGTGAAACCGGATCCGAACCCAGTCAAAAAACAGCATAAAAGATTTTGTGTTTTTACAAGTGTACGGGCGGGTTCATGACGTGTGTGTTTTGATCTTGCCCAATCCGCAAAACCCGCCCGTGTCATTACCACAACGCGATAATCATTGAGCGACCACAATTTTTAGGCAGGGCGGGTCAAGCTATTTGAGTGATAACTCTGCGCTCACGATTGGGAC
>CAYVOY010000117.1:0-5102 GCA_964453395.1 uncultured Anaerolineaceae bacterium | reverse complement strand
TTGGTTGATGAAGCCTTTTTCAGCGCTATAGCTGTGGAGCGGATCGCCCTTTGGATCATAATGGAATGCCAAATTCCAATGATCGCCCGGATGAAGGTCAAAAGCCTGAGCAATTCGTTCGCTAAGATAACAGTTTGGGATGTCTTCGGCTTGGCTAAACTCTCCACCGGTAAGGTAAGTTTCGGTCATGTGAAGGGCTAACATGCTCGGAATGTCTGTCGAGGCGACAACTTTGAAAGACTTGTCTAAGACGTTGAGCATTTCGATTAATTCGGTTAATGCCTGCCCGGTTTCGCTTTCGAAGAAGTTGGGCTGATCACTGATATCAATCACTTCCGGAAGAGCATCCAAGTTTGAATCCGGTTTTGCGGCCAGTAGAGAAGCTTGAACAGGCGTAGCTACGAAAAGCGAACTCGGTGAACGGTCAAGCTGCGCCAGCATTAAAAGCGTTCGCCCGGGAATCAGTTGATTGCTGATATCATCGCCGGTTGAATTGTAGGGCCTGACCGTCAGGTAGTTATTACCGTCAAGAATTTTCGAATAGTAACTGGTTTGGCTAATCCCTTGCCAAGAGCCATCCTCATTTTCACTGATCAAACGGACTGAAAAAACAGCCAGGTTTTTTACCGGAGAACTGGTTTGCCAAATTTCGCTGCCATCAAGCGGGAAAGCCCCGATTGTTCGTTCAAGGTCATAGGAGATGACTGCCGGATGATTGATGAGGGAATCGAAATCAAGGGAAGCGAGGTTGTTTTGGAAGTTCTCATCTGCCCAGGCCCCGTCAGGGTTGTGTAAATCACCATATTTGAAAGCGACAACTGTTTTGTAATGTTCATCGGCTTGCGCTAACATTTGATTGGCAGAATAGTTCATGCTCACACCCAGCGAAATAAAAGTGATGGAAGCGGCGAGAAGAATGAGAAATAATAGTGATTTTCCGGGTGAGCGGAGGAAGTTATTCAGGCTGTGTTTAAAAATCATCGGTTAAGCTTGCTCTTTTCAAACCAGTCTCCGTCTTGGAGAGGCAAATTTGTTATCTGTGTTATTAATTAATACTAAAAAGAATCTCACAAAAGAGTATAGCACAAAAACAGGCGAGGAGAGGGGTCAATAGAAAAAACAGGGAGGGAGTTTCTAATAGAATCCCTCCTTAAAAGTTGAAAGGTTAATCAAAAAAATTTGAGATATCTTCGCCAATTTGATCAAGGGCGGATTTTATCTTTTCGCCAAATTGTTTAATTTTTGGATCGTTTTTGCCTTCTTTAACTGCATATTCAATCGCCTCGCTGATTTGCTTAGCTCCGGCTTTGATTCCTTTTTTGCTTTTTGCGGCCCAGTCAGGGTCAAACTTATCTTCCGGCTCAGTTTTTTCTTCTTGCGTGTTTTGCTCAGCGTTAGGTTCGGGAGTGACCTCAGTCCATTCCGCATCATCAATTACATTATTCTTATCCATGTTTTTCCTTCCTTTAGGCTTGAAAGTCACAAGCCAACATCCTAATAAAGCAATTCTACCAATTCTTGCTTGGTCAAATTGACAAAATAACTGCTAACATCTATTTCTTCGAGCGCATTTTTCAAAGTTGCTGAATCATAATGGATGCCTTTCAAGGCATTCTCTAATTCCGAGACATCCCGTTGACCGAAAAAGTCGCCAAAGAAGCGGATTTGTTTAATCAAGCCACCTTTGCTGACATCCAGCCAGGCTTCAATCGTACCTCCGGGGTAGCGCGTCTCGCGATTGATTGCAAAAGCAGGTGATTTACCGTAATTCCAGTCCCAGGACTGATAGCGTTCTGCTGAAAGCTTATGGATATTCTCCCAATCGCTTTCCGTTAAAACAAGCTGGTTCACTTTTCCTCCACCAAAAACACCGTCGATGATGTTTTGACGGAATTCCATGATATCAGGTGGGTTTTCGGGCAAAAACTCGGTGATGTTGGCAACGCGCGAACGCACCGATTGGATGCCCTTCGATTCGAATTTCGCAGGTTTGACTTTCAGTGCAGCACCAACCCGGCTCAAATCGGTTGCCCACAGCAGTGTGCCATGGCTGACCATGCGCGAACCGCTGACATATTGGGCATTGCCCGAAATTTTGCGCCCTTCAATCAAGATGTCATTCCGACCGGAGAGTTCTGCATTTGCGCCCATCTTGTGTAAGACATCAACCACTGGCTGGGTGAATTTTCGATAATTGTGGAAATTGTCCGGTGAATTCGGTGCGATGAAAGAAAAGTTGAGATTGCCGAGATCGTGATAGACCGCACCACCGCCGGACAAGCGCCGGACAACGGTGATATCATGCTCGTCAACATAATCTACGTTAATTTCCTGGACGGTGATTTGGTTCCGACCGATAATAATCGAGGGTTTGTTGATGTAGAAGAGCAGAATCTCCTCATCCATGGCAATGTTTTTAATCAGATATTCTTCGATGGCGAGGTTTATCCGTGGGTCTTTGTTTGGTTCGTTTTCAATAAATATCATCTTTCTCCAATTTTGCCCGTCCTAAATTGTTTGCTCTTATGCAAAAAAACAGGAGGCAGAAAGCTAAAAATTTGGCTTAATTATCGTCAGGAATTATAACGGTTTGATTCCGTGAAATGGATAAAATGTAGGAGCAATAATTAAGTTTCGAGAGGCTGGAATATGCCTCTCGAAAACGGTGACTGCTTTCACTCTCAATTATTCAAACGGGCGAAATCAACGCCCCATGCCAATAACGGTAAAACCTAAGGCTTCAAGACGCTCGCGATCCAAAAAATTGCGTCCATCGACAATCGGCACAGGCGGAATCGACTCCCAAGCCAGGTCAAGATATTGAGGCCATTCGGTTACCAAAATAATTGCTTCGCTGTCTTTGAGGGCATCCCGGACATCGTCACAGAAAGTGACACCCAGATCAGAATATTGCTTGCGGGCGTTTGCCAAAGCCACCGGGTCGTGCACGCGCACGATAGCTCCACGCTGGACCAATTTTTGACTGATATTAATAGAAGGGGCATCGCGCAAGTCGTCTGTGTTTGGTTTGAAACTGAAACCTAAAAGGGTAACGCGCTTGCCTTTTAGGATTTTCAATTTCTCTTGCAAAAGATCAACCGCCAATTCGCGTTGACTGTAATTTATCTCTCGTGCGGCAGAAATGATTGGCATATCGAGCTTATAGTCGCGGGCGATGGCGACCAAAGCGGCGGTATCTTTGCCGAAACAGGAGCCGCCCCAACCCAAGCCGGCGTTTAGAAAGCGTTTACCTATTCGTTTATCCAAGCCAATTCCCTGGCTAACCGCCTGAATATCGGCGCCTAATTTGGCTGACAAGCGACCAACTTCGTTGATATAAGATATCTTAAGCGCCAAAAAAGCATTGGCGGCGTATTTAATCATCTCGGCGGAGGTTATATCGGTAACCACCATCGGGACTTCAGTCAAACCGATTGGACGTGGCAAACCGGGAGGTTCAGGGAATTTCTGACCCATTAATGCGCTAAAAAGTTCTTTCAAAACGGCGATGCTTTTTTCATCCTGCGAACCGACCACAATCCGATCCGGATAGAAAGAGTCGTGCAAGGCAGAGCCTTGGGCTAAAAATTCGGGGCTGGAAACGACAGAAAAGTTATGTTTTGCGCCATTATTATGCGAGTTGGTGAATTGTTCCCGAATGAGGGCTTCGACCAAATTGCCGGAACCAATCGGTACGGTAGATTTGTTGACAATAACGGTGAACTTTTCGCCCAGATTTTTGGCAATTCCTTCCACAGCCGAGCGGACATAAGTCAGGTCAGCGTTTCCATCAGAAAGGGATGGCGTGCCGACGGTGATAAAAATCACATCGGTATTGGGGATATCGGCTTCTTCGTATTTGGTAACGAAGTGAAGATTGGGCAACGTAATTTGGAGCACATCGTCGAGATGCGGTTCATAAAAATGAGATTTTCCCTGGCGAAGAGCGGCTATCTTCTCTTCGTTAATATCAATGCAAGTGACCTTGTGTCCCAGGTATGCCAAAACAACGCCGGTATTAACCCCGACATATCCGCTTCCGATAATTAATACATTCATAAAACCTCAATGAGTACAATTTCGATTAATTATAACAGGCTGGGGAGAGCTTTTGTTACCAAAGATAATGAACTTTTTGCCTGTTCTAAAAAGCTTTAGCGTGATTGTTTCACGCTAAAGCTCTTAGAATTCAACTTGTGGGGTTTAAGACAAACGAAATTCGCTTTTTTCTTCTGCAAAGGCGTTTGGATTAAGCACGTGGGTGGTTGGAACAAAGTTCATAAAGCTTTTGGTAATCACCAAACTGCTGGTTTTAGCACCACCGGGGAAGAAACTGACTCCTTCCAAAACAGCTTTTGAAGTGCTCGTAACCGGAGTGACTGCAGTTGCACAAAAGACCAGGTCGTTTGCAGGTGCAAGGTCGTCTTGCGTATAGACATCGTCTAATCGGATGCCCATGCTGATCAGTCGATCGCGGTCAGCTTCGTCTTTTGGTTTCCCAATGGCTTGCATTTTACCGCCCAAAAGTTTAACCGCGGCGGCAGAAATAACACCTTCGGGGGCGGCGCCAATTCCCATGACGGCATGGACGCCAACGCCTTTGAAAGAGCTAAAGACACAAGGCATTAAGTCGCCATCGGCAATCAGGCGCACGCGTGCACCGGTGGAGCGCAAACGAGTGATCAATTCTGCGTTGCGAGGTCTGTCGAGAACGGTGATTGTGAGCTCAGAATTATCTCGCCGCTTGAGTGCTTTGGCTAAACGGCTCACATTTTCTTCCGGAGCAAGGCGGATATCGACGTAGTCGGCGGCATCGCGACCGACACAGAGTTTATCCATATAGGTATCGGAAGCACTGGCCAAGCCACCCTTTGGGGCAGCGGCAAGAACACAAACTGCACCCGAATTGAGGTTTGCGGTTGCGTTGGTATTTTCAAGCGGGTCAACAGCGATATCAACATGAATGTCACCGTTGCCAATTACTTCTCCGATGTAAAGCATTGGCGCTTCGTCGCGCTCGCCTTCACCAATTTTAATTTCTATAGTAGTATCGGGGATGGTAGCCATAGTAGAACGCATCGCATCTACAGCGGCTGCGTCTG
>CAYVOY010000116.1:0-5117 GCA_964453395.1 uncultured Anaerolineaceae bacterium | reverse complement strand
ATTTGGCATGATGGGTCGCATTGGCGAAGCCGTCCGCGAGCGCTCCGGTTTGGCATACCACGCCAGCAGCGCCCTTGAATCCGGACTGGGACCCTCAACCTGGAAGGTCTATGCCGGTGTCAACCCAAACAACCTCGACAAAGCAATTAACAAAATTATCGACGAGCTAAAACGTTTCACTAACGAGCCGGTCAGCCGGGAAGAACTTGAGGACGTAAAATCTCAAACCATCGGCCAAATTCCGCTAAGTTTAGAAAGCAATGCCGGACTTGCCAGCTTTTTGCTTGGCTTGCAACGCTACAATCGCGATTTAAATTACCTTCGAAATTTGCCCGAAATAATCGAAAAAATCAGCGCCCAAATGATCCTCGAAGAGGCTCAAATATACTGGCGTCTTGACCAATTGGTCATCACATCTGCCGGGAGCACAAAATGATAAAATCTGGAATCGACCTGCTCCGCACCAACCGCCTTGCTGAAGTCAACCCCCGCATTCGTGAACGCTTCATCCAGCGTGTTTACACTCCCGCAGAGCAAGAACAAGCTCGTGGCGATCTTGAAACGCTAAGCGGTTTGTTTTCTGCCAAAGAAGCAATTTCTAAAGTTTTAGGAACCGGAATCGGTAAAGTTGCCTGGCAAGATATCGAAATTTTGCACGAATGGACCGGCGAACCTCTCGTTCACCTGCATGGAATGGCTGCCATGGTTGCCGAAAAAAAGGGCTTGGAGGAATGGAGCGTATCCATCACGCATGATGGCGGCTTTGCAGCCGCGGTTGCTGTGGCAATTGGCAAGTCGAAATGAAAATTTTGGCGGTCAGCGACCTCGAAGTGCCGCTCATCTACAGCCATTCTATCCGGGAACGCTTCAAAGACGCAGACCTGGTCATCTCCTGCGGCGATCTTTCTGCCCCATATCTCGAATATATCGTCAGCTCGCTCGACAAGCCCAGTTATTTTGTGAATGGGAATCACGTTTCGCAAATAGAAGATGAGCAAGGGATTCTCCACATTGAGCCGCAAGGGGCGGTTAATCTCCATAAAAACGTCGTTTATGATCAGACTAATGATTTGCTTTTGGCTGGAATTGAAGGTTCTTTGCGTTACAACTCCGGAGCACACCAATACAGCCAGCGCAAAATGTGGTCAATGGTTTATGGTCTGATTCCCCGTTTGATGCAAAATAAAATTCGCTATGGGCGATATTTAGATGTTTTCGTCACCCATGCTGCGCCAACCGGCATTCACGATGCCAACGATCGTGCTCATCAGGGCGTGGATGCTTTCCGCTGGTTAATCGACAACTTCAAGCCCAAAATCCATTTGCATGGGCACGTCCACCGCTACAATCCCCTCACCCCCCTTGAAACTTTGCACAACGAGACCAGAGTCATTAATGCCTACGGCTATCGTGAAATAACCCTTTAGGTATCAACCCAATTTTTTACAAAGCAAACAGCGGTATTAACATCTCATCCGGATGCACTCCGCCATTTTCCCTAGGCATATTTAGCCAAAAAACCGCTTGTCAACGAAGAAGATGCTTAATCAAAGGTAGGGCGAGATTGAAGATGATAGAGCTTCAAGGGATTTTTTGCGCAATCCCATCTTCAATCCGCCGTTGAAATCGTCAAGCTTGAGGTTTCTACGAGGTCAGAAGATAGGCGGATTGAATGGGCGCGCCACTTAACAATCAAGAGGTAAAACGCCCATTCAATCTCGCCCTACCCAAGAACTCTTTATGCTCAAGCATCTTCAAAAGCGCCCTACGGGTCTTCTGATTACAAATAACCCCAAATAACAGGAAACTCAGGAGGCATCATCTCGATTTTTTACAAAGCAAACAGTGGTGTTAACATCTCATCCGGATGCAAACCGCCATGCCGTCCAAGCATCGTGTTGGCTTTTTTCGGCCACCAAAGATAGGTATTATCAAAAGGTATGGCAACCAAATCCCCAATCCGGTTTTCCAAATCCAAATTATCCTCGCAATTGCCCAAAAGTTGCATATCCAGAACTTCTTGCCGGCTTAAAAAGTCGAATTGATTGGGCCAGGCATGTTCAAAATAGGCCTTCACCGCTTCAATTTGCCCCTGCTTTACATACAAGAAGGGCAACCTCCCCTCGCAAGTGGGTGCCATCGTCAGCATATCGGTCAGTTCGGGGTGATTATTCAGGTTGTATGCATCGATTACCGGGGTTTCTAAAGAACCATGGTCGGCAGTCAGCAAAATCAAGGTGTTTTCCCTTGTTGAAGCATCCAAACCATCCACAAAGAGTCTGAAAAAGGCATTGTTAAAATCACGGAATTGCTCTGTAACCCGTGGGTCATGTGTGCCATATTGATGCATCAGGCTGTCAACATCGCTCCAGTAGGCATAAACAAAACGTCGTCGTTTGCTATGCGCATTCAGCAAATCCCGCATATTTAGGAGCATATCACTCTCGGCAACATAAGGATGAGCCGTACTTCCCGGTAGGTGCATTTTTGACAAACCGGAGTTTGAAATATTGCCCGGCATAAAGGAATGGCTTTCCACCCCACTGTTCCCGAAACGATGACCGAGCTGAGTGGCGCTCATAAATTTTGTCGGCTCAAAACCGGCTTTTGCCAGCCCGCCAACATCTCCCGAATAAGTAATCGGGTTATGCGTGATGTTATTCATGATTAAGCTAAGCTGCTTGTTCCACATCTCATAGCCAATCACACCGTGATAATTTGGCGTTGAACCGGTCCAAATCGTGGTCAGGGCAGATGCGGTCGTACTTGGCGAAATACTGGTCAGGGGGAAGAGCTTTCCTTCATCCAGACGCTCTTTCCAAAGCGGAGCATTACCCTCATTCATCATTTTGATGAGTTGCTTATAACCCAAAGCGTCAACCAAAATCAGGACCACATTTTGATATTGATCCTTGAAATGATCCGTGATTTCGCTTGCCAGCCTTTGTGCAGGCAGCTGCCCATTAACCCCAAGCCATTTGGCAATCGTCGGGCTAATGTTTGCCAGGTTATATCCGTCATAGCGCGGCATCACTAATTCCGCTCCCCGGCTCAACTTCGCCAGTGGTCCGGGTCCCAGTTTTTCTAAAATGTCTGAGTCAAATATTGGCATTAAAACTCCTTTTCCATCTGCAAACAGGTTTCAGCCGAGAGCCAGAAGAGCATTTCGCGCACATCTGTCATCCCAATCCAGGCACGATGATCCCAGCCTTCAGGAACAACCGTGTCACCGGCATATAAATATTGTCCAAAATTGATACCACGATGTTTAGCCACCGCAGCCAAAGCCGAAAGCTCCATATCAATGGCCAAAACGCCCTTCGCCTTATATTTAGCGGTTTTATCGGCAGTCTCACGATAGAAAGCATCCGTCGTCCATACTTTTGTTTTCAAATAATCAATCTTATGCGCTTCCAGCATCCGCTCCAATAAGCCCAGAACTTTTGGCTCAATTTCAACCGTAGCAGAAGGAGGCAGGTAATGATAAGAAGCCCCTTCTTCGCGATAAGCCTCGCTTGGCAGCAAAATTTTTCCAACTGCGATTGCCTTATCCAAAACGCCGCAACCACCGCAAGCAATAATGTTTCGCGCTCCGGCTCCGATTGCCTCGTCCATCAAACCAGAACTCAGCGCAGAGCCAACACCCGGCTGCATGAAAGCCAGCTTTTCACCCTGAAAATCAATTTGATATATCGGAAACAAACCGCTTTCAGAACGCAAAGTGTGGATGATTTCCGCCTTAGTTTCCAGGGCAACTTTTTCAACAACGTCTTTAAAAAAGCACAAAACCAACTTTGTGGGCAATTTTTCCGAAACAGGCGGATTGATTATCGGGATTGAATTCGGATCAAAGCCTAAGATGGGATAAAGTTCTGCCAATTCTTCTAAATTCATAAGGTCTTCCATTCAATTTCAGGATAATCAGCAAAACGTGTTTTCATCGCCTCAATCGCCTGTAGGTTGCTGTCGCATAAGATGAAATTTCTGTCCAGGTTCAAACAAGCCTGTCCGGTCGTTCCACTTCCGGCGAAGAAATCCAAAACCAAATCACCTGGGTTTGAAGAGGCACGCAAAATTCTTTCCAAAATGCCAAGCGGTTTTTGGGTTGGATAGCCGGTTTTTTCACGACTGTTGGTGCCGACAATCGTATGCCACCAGGTATCGGTAGGCAACTTCCCTTTCGCCGCTTTCTCAGCGCCAACCAAACCGGGCGCCATGTAGGGAATCCGGTCAATATCTTCAAGGTTAAAAGTGAAGTTTTCGGCATCTTTTGCGTAGAAAAAAATGGTGTCATGCTTGGCAGGCCAGCGGTCTTTGGCACGTCCGCCAAAATCGTAAGCCCAGATGATTTCATTGACAAAATTTTCTCTGCCAAAAATTTCATCTAATGTAATCTTACAATAATGCGCTTCACGGTAATCAATGTGAAAATACAGACTGCCATCAGCTTTCAAAACACGATGCGCTTCCTCGAGCCGGGGGCGGATAAAAGCTTGAAAATCCTCAAAATCATCGGCATAATTTCCCCCACCCAGGACCTCGGTTTGGTAAGATTTCCCGCCGAAGCCGATTCGGTCGCCTTGCCCGTCTTCCGTTCGTAGCGTGCGTAAGCGTTTGCGCGCTTGTACTTTGCCAGTGTTAAAAGGCGGGTCGATGTAGATTAAATTGACACTTTCATCAGGCAATGTCGCCAATAATTTCAAATTATCGCCAAAATAGACAGAATTTTCCATTCGTTGATTTTATCATGCCAAAATTGAGAACAATGGCGACGTTTCGGCTTCAAAAGCATCAATTTAGGCGAGTTGAAGATGTTTTACCAGGAAATAAACACTCCGCTGAAAAACATCCTCAACTTCGTCTTGGCATTTCTTATTTAATCTCTACAACCTGATCCAATTGTGATGTGCAATGAGGGCAGCGGCTGGCTTCCAAGGCAATTTCGGTTTTACAGAACGGACAAACTTTGGTTGTTGGTTCTGCTTTGACTTCCGGTTTTTCTCCGAGCTTGCGTAATGAATTAATGCCTTTTACAACCAGGAAAATAAAGAAGGCGATGATCAGGAAATTAATAATTGCCATCAAAAAATTACCATAAGCAATCACAACCGCACCTT
>CAYVOY010000115.1:282-5129 GCA_964453395.1 uncultured Anaerolineaceae bacterium | reverse complement strand
CCACCGTCTTCAGGGTTGTAGACCAGGATGGTACCGCCTTCGGCACCCGACCAGTCAATCGCTTCATCGAGGGCTTCTTCGGTCATAGCCTGAATTTCCCGATCCATGGTCAGAACAAGGCTGATTCCGGGCGGGACTTCTTCGACAGCGCTCAAAGTTTGGGGGTTGTGAGCCAAGAAAACTTCACGCGGTGTACCTGAAAGCTGGGTATCATAGGCTTCTTCAAGACCGAAATAACCGCTGCCACCGGTCCGGTCCAGAAAACTGTAAAAACCGGTTATGTTAGAACCGAGTTCTCCTTCAGGATAGGAACGTTGGGAATGGGGAACCCAAACCAAGCCGTCGATACTTGGGATAATTTCGTTTCCTTTGGCTTCCCTGCTGCTATAGTCGGCTTTAATTGTTTCGAGTTGGTCAATTTTGTCTGCCGTAACGAAATCAACCAAAAGTCGGTAATAGGGGTTGCCGTTTCCCGGTTTTGTTTCGGCATAACCAAGCACTTCTGTGTAATCCAAGCCAAGAACGCTTGAAGCAATACTGGCAACAGTTTTCGGTTGGCTAACAGAGTTTAGATCAAGGGCGACCTCGTATGTGGTTTCATTGCCGGCAATTAAGCGGCCTTTGGCATCATAAATGCTGCCACGATCGGGATAGACTATGCGGGTCTCTCCTTCGTATAATTCACCTTCACTAAGCAGTTTTGAAGCCGCCTCAGTGTTTTGGATTCGGATCATTTGTATGCCAACAACCACAGCAACAACTGTGGCAATTAAGCTAATAAGATAGAAACGTTTTGCGGTGCTTTCGTTCATTGTTGCGCCTCGTCAGTTGGAACCGTCTCAGAGGTTCCGGTCTGTAATTTTTGAGACAACCATTCAACAAAACCACTGGTAAATTCGGGTAATAATATAGGAGAAGGTTCGGCTTTGATAACCGGAGGCGGTGCCAGTCTGGGACCACCAGCCGGGATATAGCCGGGGACTTCAAGGTAGAGTGCTTCTTCGATTGTGAGCGGTCTCATGTTCAGAGTATCTAAGCGGGCGGAAAGTTCGCGAACGGATTCAATTGCGCCCAATTGGGTTTGCAGGTCGTTGTTCTCGCGTTTGAGATTTGCCAGTTCTGATTCCAGGTTTTGAATTCTGCGACCGGTTGCTGCGGATTGTCCGCTAATGTTCAGATATAAACCGGCAATTACGGCAATGACAACGACAATTAATAGAAAAGCACCAACCCGCTGAATTTGGGTTCGCCAAGGAGCTTGTTTGTAGGCTTGTAATAAATCCTTTTCCATTTTGCTACTACTTTTCTTTCTCTGCTTTACATTTTTTCTGCAACTCTCAGCTTTGCGCTTCGAGCTCTTGGGTTTACTTCTACCTCCTCATCTGTTGGACTGATGGGGCGGTTGGTTAGAATTTTTATGCTTGCCTTATGTTCGCAGGTGCAAACCAGCTGTTCGGGCGGACATATACAATCGACGCTTTCTCGTTTGAAGGTCTGTTTGACAATTCGGTCTTCCAATGAATGGAAGCTGATGATTGCCAAGCGTCCTTGTGGAGCGAGGAGTTCTATCAGGCTCGGGATGGCTTTTTCGATCGTCCTTAATTCATCATTGACGGCGATTCGAATTGCCTGGAAGCTTCGCGTGGCGGGGTCGATTTTGCTATACTTCCCTCCGAAGGCAGAACGGATAGCATCTGCCAGTTCGAAAGTGGTCAAAATCGGTCTGTTTTGGACGATTCTTCGGGCGATTTTTCGCGAAAGTCGTTCATCGCCATAACGCCAGATGATGTCTGCCAGTTCTTTTTCGTCCAGATTGTTCACCAGGTCGGCTGCGGTTTCACCTTTGGTGGGGTCGAAACGCATATCGAGGGGAGCATCTGTGCGAAAAGAGAAGCCTCGCTCAACCTGATCGAGTTGCATGGAAGAAACTCCCAGATCCAGAAGGATTCCATCGGCATTATCCCAACCTTTGTCAGCTAAGACAGCAGCAGCGTTCAGATAGCTTTCATGAACTACGCTGGCGCGCATGCCGAAGGGGCTGAGCCGCTCTTTGGCGAGTTGGACTGCACTGGGGTCGAGGTCGAGAGCAATGATTTGACCATAGGGGGAAGATGCTTCGAGAATTCCAAAGGAATGCCCGCCCGCACCGGCTGTGCAATCAAGATATCGCCCAGAGCTTTTTGGAGCCAAATATTCGATTGTTTCTTGGTAAAGTACGGAGCGGTGGGGCTGTTGGGCCGGATTCACCGCTTTCATCAATTTCCTCTTTTTGTTGTCACATAAAGGCTGGCGAATGCCCGTGCCTGCTCTTCGGGGTCGATACCGGCTTCGTAAGCTTCGAATTTTTCGGTTGACCAGATTTCGAAGTTATCGCCAACACCGACGAAGATCACATTTTCCTCAATTCCTACCAACTTCCGCAAGTGTAGTGGAACGAGGATGCGCCCGGCTGAGTCATACTCAAGGCTTGCCGAATTACTAATAATCTGACGTCCAAAGGCGCGCATAGTCGGGTCGGTCAGTGAGAGAGAGCTGATAGAATCAACCAGATTTTGAAAAGCTTCTTTGGTCAAGCCCATAATGCATTGGTCGATTCCTCTGGTAACAACAACACCTTCCGGAGCAAGCTCACGGTAAGCAGAGGGAACTGTCATTCTTCCCTTCTTGTCAATACTGTGAGTGAATCTTCCGTAAAACATTTGTTCTAAACCCTTCTTTAAGCAGTGAAGCGCCAATGGCGCTCCTTCGTCTGTCTGACATTCTCCGACACTTTATGACAACTTTCCACACATTATAGGCTCAAAAGGCTAAAAAAGCAAGCCTTTTTCGCTTTTTGTATCGCTTTTTGGGGGAATTGATCTTTGAATTTTTGTTTTCAGGGAAAGTATCTGGGAATAAAAATAAGGGCTCGATTTCTTAATAAAAATTAGGCAGAATTGTGGACAAGGGTGATATTTTATAATCTAATTGTACGGGCGGGTCCCAATCACGAATGCACAAGCATCGCCCAATTAGCCAGACCCGCCCCATCCATGAACGACGATGGAATCAAGATTCCATTAGGGCGGGTTTTACGGATTGGGTCTTGGCAAAACGCTCACGAATTGAACCCGCCCGTACATTTTGTTTATCTCAAATTGTCGGGTACGCAAAAGAGGCGATCGCCGTTCCCTGCGTTCCGGCACTTCGTCCGACCTACAGATTGATCAAGGGATTGATGGCAAGGGCGGGCCCTTGCCCTACGAGGTTGGGTTGTTCAGAAGCGGATAACTCTATTCAATCTTCAAAATTTTGTAAACAATAATTTCCCCATTGGGGAGGGGGACGTGGGCGGTGGCGCCGACTTTTTTATCAATCAGGGCTGCGCCAATCGGGGAAAGGTAGGAGATTTTCTGTTGCTTCAAGTCTGCTTCGCTGGCACCGACGAGGGTCCAGGTTTCCGGCTCTTCGCCTTCTTCCTGGATGGTTACGCGATGGCCAATCTGGACGGTATCTTTGCCAACATGGCTTTCGTCTGTGATTTCAGCAGTGGATAAAATGGCTTCAATTTCTTGAATGCGGCCTTCCAAAAAACCCTGATCTTCTTTTGCGGCTTTGTAGTCCGCATTTTCTGAAAGGTCGCCCATTTCAATTGCGCTTTTGAGGCGTTTGGAAAGCGCGTCGCGTTTGGGGCCTTTCAGTTCTGCAAGTTCTTTTTCCAATTGGGCTTTGCCATTGGGCGTAATTAAAAGTGGTGTTTTCATAATGCCTTTCTAAATGTGATGCTCTTAGGGTAAAACGGTTACGTCAAAAAGACGTTGATATTCATCAATCGCAAAGCGGTCGGTCATGCCGGCAATATAATCACAAATTGCGGTTTCGAGGCCCTTTTCCGGGATTAACTGCTGGATTGCGGGGGGCAGGGCAGTGGGATTCTTTTGATAGGTGTCAAAAATTCGGGAGATAATTTCTTCGGATTTGTTCGCCATGCGAACGACGCGATAATGGCGGTATAGGTTGTTAAAGAGAAAATCCTTCAATTCGCGATTGCGGCGATACATATCCTCACTAAAACCGACGACGTTGTAGGGTAATTTCTGCAATTCAAGCGCGGATTTGATATTGGTTTTGCGCAAATAGCGGTCAATTGATTGGACGAGGTCGGAGATCTCGAAACTAATCAAACGACGAATGAGCTGGTGACGGGATAGTTCGTCGAGCGTATCGGTTCTGCGACGGCCAATGCTCTCGTTGACAATTTCCCAAATGGCAATGCCATCCAGCTGAGATGGGGTGATCATACCGGAGCGTAAACCGTCGTCAAGGTCGTGGGAAGTGTAGGCTAATTCATCAGCGACGTTCGCAATTTGTGCCTCAAGATGGCCGCGAAGCTCGGGGTCATAATCCTGAGCGTCAGAGCGGTCGTAATCGGTTTCGTGTTTAACCATGCCTTCCAAAACTTCCCAGCTCAAGTTGAGACCGGGGAAGTCAGGATAGCGGTTTTCGAGGACGCTGACAATCCGAAGCGAGTGGCTGTTGTGATTAAAACCGCCATGGTCGCTCATCATTTTTGACAAAGCAGTCTCTCCGGAATGCCCGAAGGGAGGATGACCGAGGTCGTGAGCCAAACAGATTGTTTCAACCAAATCCTCATTGGCACCCAAGGAACGGGCAACCGAACGGCCGATTTGGGCAACTTCGAGGGTGTGGGTTAGACGCGTGCGGTAATAATCGCCTTCGTGGTTGATAAAAACCTGGGTTTTATATTCCAGACGGCGAAAAGCGGTGGTGTGCAAAATACGTTCGCGGTCACGCTGGAAGCGCGTTCGTAAATCAGCCTCTTCTTCGGGGAATTTTCGCCCTTTGGA
>CAYVOY010000115.1:0-272 GCA_964453395.1 uncultured Anaerolineaceae bacterium | reverse complement strand
TCATTTATAGAGGCAAAAGCCTTTCTAATAATTGGTATAAGTCTATGAAATAATTGTGCCCGTATGACGGCCAATCAGGGCGTTGTGCAAGTCATTTTTAGCTTCGGCATGGAAAATTTCAATTTGTATGCCCGGAATTGCCCGACAGAGCGCTTGCATCTCTTCAACCTTGGCACGCATTCCGCCCGTTACGTCCTGATTTTGGGAAGTTTGTAAAGAGGCTTCCAATTTGGCGTCTTTATCTATGTGGTGAATTGGACTTTGATTTTTGG
>CAYVOY010000114.1:0-5156 GCA_964453395.1 uncultured Anaerolineaceae bacterium | reverse complement strand
TTTTTTATCTACTTTCAAAACCGAAATTCACTATCCGGCGGCATTCAAATTGCGTTTCATCGTAAAGCGTAAGACTTCGCGGTTAATCTCTTTCAGTTTTTCAAGCAACGAAGGCTGGTCGCCTTGTTCTTCCACTTGTGAAATCAAACTCCCAAGGGTTTGGGTGAATTCATCGTTGATGGCATCACCGGCGGCTTCGAGTACTTTTTGTCTTTCTTCACTGCTTTCAAGCTGGAGCATTTCTTCAATCACTTGCAAAACCGCACCACTTGAACTGGCAGAACGCAAAACGCTGACAATCGCCACCAATTTCTGTAAAGTGGCTTCGTCGTTAGCTTGCTGAGCCTTGTCGACGGCATTATTGAGCACTTCACTGAAAGCCTGGTTGATTTGCGGAAGGACTTTTTGGGTAGCTTCTGCAATATTTTCTGCTGCCAATAGCTGATCGAGCAGTTGTTGAGCCTCTTCTAATTGCGCCTGCATGGCTTTATCAATCGCATCAACAATTGTGAGCAGCTTTGTTCGTAAGTCTTCTAATTTTTTCTTTTCTTCACCCGTTGCGGCATCGATTCTTGATGTCAATTCCTCAAAGAATGTGTAATCCAAGCCACCACGCACCATAGACGCCATGGTGGTCAAACGGATTTCGCTCTCGGCGTTTTTTATTAGCAAATCGAGCAGGTTTTCACGGGTGAGACCACTTTTGCTGAGTTCCTGAAGCTCATTCACAGCCGCCCGGGTTTCATCAGCCTCATGGGCTGCTGCTTTGCCAACCGTGGAATGCTCTAAGAGGGCTTTCTGTAAGGATGCCAGGGCATTGACCGACTGCCGGTCGCCCGCAGCCATCGAAGCCTGAGCCAAACTGGAGAGCAACATGAAAAATTCTTCATCAATTTTTTCGTCATTTTGAGCAATTTGCTCCGGGAGAGATTCGGGACTGACATTTACTAATTGTTGAAGCAAGAGTATTTTTTCTTGTTGGGCTTTCATCATCTCAGGGGTGATACCATCTGCTTCCATGATAACTTCAAACAAACGTTGCTGGGTTAGCATGGTTTGAGGTTGGAAGAGATAAGATTTGCGTTTTTCGGGAGGCAAATCGTCCATAACCTTCTTGATTAATGGTCCGATTGTTTTTTCTTGCTCGGTTACCGGAGTGTTCAGCTCAGGCGGGAAATAGGTGAGCAAAAGTTCTTTTTCCGGGTCATGGTAGACCATTGGAGTCGGATATGTGCCTTGATAATTACAGTTTGGGCAGTGGATATGATTCGCAGAACCTGAAAGCAGCTTGTCTTTCGCTTCAGGGTCCGTGTTAATGTCGAAGAGGCGGGTAAGGTCCACCAATACCGGTTGACGACAATTTGGGCAGGCTACGCTGATTTTTGCCATAGTTATCTCGATTCTTTGTGTTTTAATTATTGCGATTATAACATTCCCAAAGGCAGAGTACCATCAAAAGTATATTAATTTAGGCCAAAACGATAAATGAATAATTTAATCTTATTTTTATTATTGGTGATAGAATTTTTTTGGACCAGATTGTCCACAAATTTTTATTGCATCGGTATGGCACTGTTCACAATTATCATGGGCAACGGTTTTGCTGCTTTCTCTGTAATTACGGTTGGAATCGGAATTCCATTTGTGATCATGCAGGGCGCTAACCCGATCATCGTAGGCGCCTTAGGTCTGACAGCTGGTTATTATGGAACTCTCATGACCCCGATGGCGGCTAATTTCAACATCATGCCGGCAGCCCTTTTGGAAACAAAAGACAAATATGCTATCATCAAATCACAGGTGCCTCTGGCACTTGTACTTCTGGTGGTTCATATTTTCTTGATGTATTACCTGGCTTTTTAGGCTGGCATCCCGACAAATGGAAAGGACGGTAACTAATGAAAATTCTTATAACTGCATTCGACCCCTTCGGTGGCGAGAGTGTGAACCCTGCCCTTGAGGCAGTCAAATTAATGAAAGACGAAATTGAAGGCGCCCAGATCGTTAAGCTTGAGATTCCCACTGTCTTTCATAAATCGATTAATAAGGTGAAAGATGCTATCCTTTCTGAAGACCCTGATGTAGTTTTGTCTGTGGGTCAGGCTGGTGGTCGATTCGATGTGACACCCGAGCGGGTGGCAATAAACGTCGATGACGCCAGGATACCTGACAACGAGGGTAACCAACCGCTTGACCTGGCCATCTTTGAGGATGGAGAAGCGGCTTATTTTGCCACACTCCCCGTAAAAGCAATGGTAGAGGCAATTCGTTCGGAAGGTATTCCAGCTTCTCTTTCCAATAGTACGGGCACCTTTGTATGTAATCACATCATGTATGGCGTTCTGTACCATGTTTCAAAGATGGACAAGCATATCCGGGCAGGATTTATCCACGTGCCTTTCACCCCGGAACAAGCCGCAAAAAAACCCGTACCAGCTCCGTCCTTATCCGCCAGCGATATATCGCGTGCATTGGAAGCGGCTGTTGCGGCAATTGTCAAGAATGAAAAAGACATTGTTGCGGTAGGTGGTAAGATCAGCTAAGCAACGAATTTTGTTTTAGTAAAAAAGCAGTCTCCGGATTAGATGGAGCTGCTTTTTTTATCGATCGGGATTGCTATCCTGGTGTTTTGTATAGCAGGCAAAAAAGAAAACGGTAATTGTCAGGATCGAAAATGACGGTGAAGTGTTTTAATTATTGCGATAATAACATTCGTCAAGGCAGAGTGCCATCGAAAGTATATTAATATTTTGAACAGGGAGCGGGAGAAGCCTGGGCTTCACTTGATTCTATACAATTGGACATCTTTTTAAAGTCCAATCCTGAATTAATGATATAATAACTCATATTCCAGCCATCAAAATCGGAGGAAAAATGTTCCCAAGACGAAAACCGACTCTTTTTCTTTTAGCGACGCTGCTCGTTTTCTGTTTCCTGGCAATTCAACCATCTCCCGCAACAGCAGTGGCGGAAGCCTTTTTCCTCGTCGACAGCATGGAGGATCTGCCTGATTTTGCCCCTGGCAATAGCGTTTGCAGTGCCAATCAAATCATCGATGGTCCTTGCACGCTGCGTGCGGCGATTACAGAAGCGAACTTAAATATCCATAGTTACAACATAACCATTATTTTACCCCCCGGAATATACACGCTGACTATTCCATCGGACGAGGGAGGCTACAGCCCCAACAATGGCGACCTCGACATCCAGTCCAACAGTACAACCAACCGGATTACCATTATGTCAACCGGAGCGCCGGGTGATGTCGTGATCACAGCGGGCCCCAATTTTCAGGACCGTATCCTCGAGATTGGAGAGGCAAATGTTTCCATTAGCGACATTGTTTTTTCAGGAGCGAA
Source organism: uncultured Anaerolineaceae bacterium (assembly GCA_964453395.1). Lineage (GTDB taxonomy): Bacteria > Chloroflexota > Anaerolineae > Anaerolineales > Anaerolineaceae > Mesolinea. Next base: position 1,797 of record CAYVOY010000114.1, on the reverse strand, counting down.
TTTCGTAATTGCTCCAAACCAATATGCAGGCGGAGCAATATACAACAAAGGCACGCTAAAACTGAACGAGGTGAAATTCACAGACAATAGCGTTTCGTGTAAGCCAGGAGAGGATTGCGAAGGCTATGGTGTTGGTGGGGCGATTCTCAACAAGGGGACGCTCACAATTGTTGATTCAAGTTTCATTCGTAGTTCTGCTGACAGAGGCTCGGCAATCTTTAATGCCGGTGGTGACAATCTTATTGACATCAGCCATTCAATGTTCACACAAAATTCAAGCTCAACCATCGAAAACTATTCCAGTATCTCCATTAAAAACAGTACTTTTAGCGGAGGTGATAGTGGATTTGTCAATGAAGGACAGCTTTTTTTGCGCTCGAACACATTTACAAATTTCTCAGAGACAATTAGAAACAGGACTGACAAATATGTGTATTCAGTCAATAATATTTTCACAACGCAAGCCTCGAAAATTTTCCATGGAACTGGAGGAGATTGGCTTAGTGGTGGCTATAACATTTTCAGTGACGACAGTTGGCCCGCCACCTATGCTGCCGGGGACCTCTCAAGCACGAACCCAAAGCTAAGCAGCCTTGGCTACTATGGCGGGCCGACACTCACCCATGCACTTCAGCAAGGTTCCCCGGCAATAGACCACAGACCCGGAAAATGTTTTGGCGCCCTTCACCCAATTGATGAAGACCAGCGTCATTTTCCACGGGACGACGGCTACTGTGACACAGGTGCCTTTGAGCATTCAGGTAATTTCTTCAAGATGCTCTATCTGCCTTTGATTCAGAGGTGATCTGCTGTAGTTATTTGAGAGGGCATGCGTAGTTGGCATTACACTAATCTCAACCTTAGCAACAGCTTCGTTCGCTAAAGCTTTTATGACAATGGAATGTAACCACGATTAGAAAACAAAAGAGGCTGGTAAACGCACCAGCCTCTGCTTGAGCGGGCGATCGGATTCGAACCGACGAATATTAGCTTCCTTTGAAAGGTTTCTGATAAGAGCTTTTATACGAGTAACATTCATCACAAAAGCACCTCCAGGCAAGTTCTCAGAAGTTTGCCAACTGAAAAGATATCCGCCATTTGGCTTAGGTCAATCAAGTTTTTTTCTTTTCGAGTCAGGTAACGCTTGAGAGCCTCACTGCATAGTCCAGGCTCTAACTGATTGCGGCTTCGTAAACAATCGCAAATCGTTCGTTCCATATCATAGACCCACACTGGATTTCCATAAATTGTTTTTTGCTTTGTTAAACCAATACGATGCAAGTCTCGCTTAATGTTAAACACTCTGAACCCATCTTTTTGTAGATTAGAGGGGTTGTAACCAGTGGGAACCGTTACCGAATAACTTAGAGGATCTCGATCTGTTAAATGGTGTAAAAAAAGAGCCGTTCCGTGGGAATAAACCATCTTTGGCCTTCTTAATTGGGCAATAAACATCTTGTCAATAAATTCATCCGCGGCAACATATACGCCAAATTGAGCCCGATTTAATTGGCCGGATTTGACTAATAGTCTCAAGCGTTCGTTAGATACTCCCGTTTTATTTGCTTGCGCTGCTGTAATCGCCCCGCCATTTTCCGCGAGGACTGAATGAAATTCTTTAAGTTTAGACATTCTCTCACCTATTATTTGATATTCATGCACTTATTATAATTTACATTAGCATAATTATCAAGTTGTTGGGCTGTCAAAGCGTCTTCGCTTAAATTTGACACAACTTCTCAAACAGAATAGATATTTGTGGGACTTAAAACAAAAGAGGCTGGTGCGTTTACCAGC
>CAYVOY010000113.1:3080-5178 GCA_964453395.1 uncultured Anaerolineaceae bacterium | reverse complement strand
GCCTGCCGAGTCGTATCCACGATACTCAAGTTTTTTCAAACCATCAACGATGATAGAACTTGCATTCTGACCGCCGATGTAAGCAACAATTCCACACATAAGTGCTCCTAATTTTTTCTAGTCATGGAAAAAGAGTTTTGTGAACCCTGGAGGCATCCGCCGATCTTTCGATTTTCCTGAGCAAAGCCAGTTAGTCTCTTCTCGCGAAGAGAGACCTCCCACCTCGTCACTTACCTTTCGTTTAGGCAAGCCAGGCGCTTAGTTTTCCAATTTGCCTAATTATACTTTATCGTGAATGCCTTTAAAAATATGCTGTCCAAATGAATTTACAGTTGAATTGTAAGCATTTTGAAGAAGCATTTCAGTAAGATTAAATTTCTATCAAGATGTAATCTTTTTTAATTCACTTAATTGTTCGCCAATTCTAAAACCTCTAAAAGGCACCTCATGATTTGGCAATTTTTTTATTAAATACTTTCGATAACTGATACTTGCGAGAAAAATGAATTTGTCCTTCTCTAAATCGAACCTCTTTGCCAATTGTTCTAAAACAGCTTTAGCCCAATCTTGCTTTGCCGCTTCATTCATCCCGTTTAATATGACATCGTAAGGTTCTACATTCTGTTCTAATTCCAACAAGCCATATTTTGAAGATAAAACAAATATTTCATCTGGCATAATTTGTCTTGCATATTCCAACTTGTACCGAAACAAAGGGCTAATAAATAAATCTTTTGCTTTTGCTTTATGCGGAAGCTTGGATTTGACACAGGAAATCAAAACAATTTTTTTCACATTACACTTTACCTTTCTGATAATCCAAAATGCTCTCGGAGTGCTTGATAATCTTCTGGTGTATCGATATCCTTCGCCATCCAATCATCCAGCCAGACTAAGGTCGTATGAGGAGTTTCGGAAATAATTTGTCTTCCCCCGCTGTCTCCTGCCTGCTTTTCAAACAATGGAAAACTCGATTTCGGAAAATAAACAGGATTTGCCCGGCGGTCATTAATGATTGGCGTAACCGCTTTCTCGCTCCGCAAACCTTCTTCCGCCACCGCCCGAATCAAATTTACCGAGAGTTGCGGTTGGTCACAAAGTAAAAAGAGCACTCCTTCGACATCATCGCCAATCGCCTTCATTCCTGCCTTGAGAGAAGTGCTTTGCCCATTCTCATAATCATGATTTATGACAACAGTCAGCTTCTCATCGGTCAAACTTTCCCGGATTGCTTCTGAATTCGCCCCCAAAACAATAACAACAGGGTCGAGACCAGCCAAAAAGGCCGTCTCGACCACTGTATTCACCAAGTTCTTATCGCGCCAAGGTAAGAGCTGCTTAATTTCACCAAAACGACTGGCTTTTCCAGCTGCTAAGATGATGCCGGCAACTTTTCCCTCAGCCAAATTTACTCGTAATCCCAAAATCCAACTTCGGTACTCGGCAATTTACCTAATCCACGTAAAACTGCCTCGTCCGTCAGCGGGAATTGCTTAAATCGTACACCTGTCGCCTGATAAACAGCCTCGATTACACCCGGCGCAAAAGGTAAATAGGGCATTTCGCCGACACCTCTTGCTCCAAAGGGTCCAATCGGGTCTGCCAGTTCCATAATAACCGGTCGCGTCTTTTCGGGAATATCCCTGACAGTCGGAATAAGATAGCGCGAAAGTCGGTCAGTCAGCACTTTGCCATCCTTCTTCTTCCAATCTTCAAGTAAGGTATACCCGGCTGCCTGGACAACCGCGCCTTCAATTTGCCCCTCAACTAATTGCGGATTAATTGCTCTGCCAACGTCATCAACGCTGATTACTTCTTTGATATTAACCTCGCCGGTTCGGGTATTGACCTCAACCAAAAATGCCTGTGCAACATATCCATAAGCAAAATTCGGGTAAGAATGCCCATCGACTTTATCCAAAGGTGTCGTCGCCGGAGGTCGATAGACAAAGGAGCCGTAAGCCGGACGATTGCCTTCTTCCCATTTCCCGAGGGCCAATTTCGCCGCACCGAGAATGGAATTCCCAGCCATAAAGGTCATCCGTGAGGCAGAAACACTCCCCGCATCAAGCGAAGTAGCCGTATCAGAATAGAAAGT
>CAYVOY010000113.1:1028-3070 GCA_964453395.1 uncultured Anaerolineaceae bacterium | reverse complement strand
GCGCAAACGCTGTATGCGATCCTTGTCCGACTTCAGCCCCGGCATGATATAGCTTGGCAACTTCAATCTCGTGATCACCTTCCAGAATTATTGTACAGCCACAATTCTCAGGTGCCCCAAAGGAGAAACCAACATTTTTATAACTGCAAGCCAAACCCCAGCCCGATTTGATATCCGGATTGTCATTCACCGGTGCAATCGGCCGCTTCCAGCCTTCTGTGGTTTTCTTCCAACCGGCTTCAATCGCACAGCGTTCGGTAACTTGGCGAATAGTAACTCCCGGTGGAATAATCGTCCCGAAAGATATGAGCGAGCCTTCCTTAAACTGATTCTTGAGGCGCAACTCAACCGGATCCATATCTAATGCAGCCGCCAGCTTATCCATCTGCGATTCAGCCATGAAACAAGCCTGTGGTCCGCCAAAACCGCGGAAAGCACCGGCAGGCACATCGTTCGTATATACACAATAAGCATCGGTCGAAACATTCAAAATCTCATAAGGTCCGGTAGCCAAAAGCGTGGCATTCCCTAAAACCTTGTTCGAAGTAAACCAATAAGCGCCGCCATTCGCCCAAATTTCACAACTTGCAGCGATAACTTTACCGTTCTTCTTCGCACCCCATTTGGCTTTCATCGTATAGGCATGCCGCTTGGCATGACCCCACATCGATTCTTCACGCGACCAAACAACTTTCACCGGCCGGTCAATTCCTTTTTCATGCAAACGCAACGCTGCCAGCCCCAAAATAATTTGAACCGACATATCTTCACGTCCGCCAAATGCACCGCCAATCGCCGGATAGATAATCCGGATTTTTTCATTTGGCAAACCCAGAGCATGGGCTGTTTGTGCCTGGTCCTTATGTGTCCATTGTCCGGCAGTTACAATCGTAATCCGCTCTTGGTCGTCATAAAAAGCCACCCCTGCTTCAGGCTGCAAATAAGCATGTTCCTGAACCGGCGTCTGATATTCGCCTTCAACGATTACATCGCAATTTTTGAAGGCTTCATCAACATCACCCAGTCGAACACGATTGTGATAGAAAATGTTGGATTCCTGGTTTGGGTGCAAAATTGGGGCATCCGGAGCCAATGCTTCGGCAAGCGTCCGCACAATTGGTAAATCTTCATATTCGACTTTGATTAGTTTTTTTGCTTTATCAGCGATTTCTTCCGTTTCTGCAATAACAAGTGCAACCTGATCGCCTTCAAAGCGAACAATTTCAGCACCTTCTTTTTCCGAACCGGGTCCACTCAAAACCGGATGATCATAAACCGACAAACCGAATTCATTAACGGGTACGTCTTTTGCGGTCAAAACCATGACCACGCCATCCAAAGCTTCGGCTTCGGAAGTGTCAATCGAAAGAATTCGGGCATGAACTCTTTCCGAAAAGAGTACCTTCATAAACAACTGATTGGCAAATTCAAAATCTCCGGGATATTTTGCCTTCCCGCTTACTTTCGCTTCTGCATCAATCCGTTTGGTTGAATTTCCGACTTCTCTCATTGCTCACCTCCGCGATCCTGACATGCGGCTTCAATCGCTTCAACAATCTTGTAATAACCGGTACAGCGACAGAGATTTCCAGATATGCCATCTTTGATTTCATTGGTTGATGGATGTTCTTTTTCTTCCATCAATTTTGCCGCTGCCATCACGAAACCGGGTGTGCAATAACCACATTGCACCGCTCCGTGGTTAATAAATTCCTCTTGAACTGGATGAAGTTTTCCGTTATCGGAAAGACCTTCAATTGTTGTGATTTTAGCTAAATGCGCTCTTGGCGCGGGTACCAAACAGCTCACAACTGCTTTGCCATCCATAAAAATCGTGCAAGCTCCACATTCGCCTTCTTCACAACCGGCTTTGGAACCAGTGAAACCTATGCGCTCTCGAATGTATTTTAGGAGGGTTGTCTCGGTTCCCCCTTCAAATTCCATGGTTTGACCATTGATCGTCGTTTGGAGCAATTCCTGATTCCATTCGCCACCCGGCACAGCTTGCCGTCGTAGTCGCCGCCGTACGGGCACTCGACGCC
>CAYVOY010000113.1:0-1018 GCA_964453395.1 uncultured Anaerolineaceae bacterium | reverse complement strand
TTGCCAAGCATCGCCTTTGCTCAAAGTAACCGGATTTTGGGGGATTTTACTATCCTGACAGCCTTGCAATAGCTCTATTAACGCGTCTTCTACAATTACTTGCATCATATAATCCCGATAGTCAGCCCCACCACGAATATCGCTGATTGGACTGCAATCTGCAGCAGCCAATTGACCGGCATTCTTAGCGCTCTCCCGATCCAGCTTTCGCCCAATCAAATATTTTTCTGCTTCGGGTGAATGAATAATCGTCGGAGCAACCGAACCCATCGTAACTCTTGCGTCGATTATCTGCTCACCGTCCATTTCAAGCAAAACACAGCAATTCAAAGTCGCAATTGCCTGAGTCTTTCGCAGGGCTTGCTTAATAAAACTACCTTTTTGGCTGGATTTAATCGGTTTGAAAACGATCTCTTTGATCAACTCATCCATCTCACGAACCGTCTTGCGAACGCCTAAATAAAAGTCGCTTAATCGAACAATCCGTTCTCCACGAGCAGAAGAAACCAGAACCAAACTGGCATCCATCGCCATCAGCGGTGTAATCGTATCGTTTGCTGGTGAAGCGGTTGCCAGGTTGCCAACAACGGTTGAGCGATTGCGCAGCTGCGGTGAAGAAACCTTGTAGCAGGCTTGATAAAGCGGTGATGCAACCGTGCGCAGAAAATCCGAGCGCAAAACGTCGTTATGCGTAACGCTTGCCTGGATGTGCACCAAGCCATCTTCACCTTGGTAAATCTTTTCCAATCCGTGAACACGGCTAATGTCAATTACATCCTCCAAATTTGGCCATTTGTGTTCACGAATTTCAACCATCAAATCCGTTCCCCCTGCCATGATTTTCGTTTGAGGGCTTGCCTCTTTCAGCAATTCCAAAACTTGTTCAATTGTCTCAGGCATGTGGTAATTCTTCCACATATGCGCCTCCTAAGTTCATAGATTAATTATTTCGGGCAGCAATGACTTCTGCCAGAATGCTAATTGCGATTTCGTCGGGTGTTTCGGCTTCGATGTCGAT
>CAYVOY010000112.1:0-5192 GCA_964453395.1 uncultured Anaerolineaceae bacterium | reverse complement strand
TACTTTCAGGGCAGCAGTTCGCCGATAATTTATGCACCCTGGAACTTGCTGACCGAAATACAAATTGGACTGGAACCCTTGGCTGTGGCAGCCATTACACAGGATTGGGAATATGAAACGGTTTGGTCAGAAGGCTTGCCCAACGAATACCTAGTAGAAAAGGTGGATTCTGCAACCATTATTCCCCAGGATGTGCGAAATTTGGATGCCCTGAGAGATTACATGGAAGAAAATCAATATAGTTTTGTCGGCAAAATTCGCCGGAATCGTTTGGTAGTCGTGATTGAGGATAAAGCACTCGCCGATGGCATTTTATCCATCCAGCAGCATTTGTCCTTCCTCAATTTTATTATTCCGATTATGCTCTTGCTAAGCGGTTTGATTGGCTTCATCCTGAGCTATTTGTTGACGCGCAACCGCCTGCCCGAGTTTGCCGTCATGCGAAGTCTGGGCGCAAAGAAGATTCAGGTCTATCTGGCTTTCTTCCTGGAACAATTATTCCTTTTGCTAATCGGCTTTTTGCCAATTGCAATCAGCCTGATTCTAAAACCGGAATGGTTACCGATTGTCCAAAACAATTTGCTTCAGTTCCTGGCAGTTTACACCCTCGGAATTGTGATTGCAATCGCTTTGATGGGTAGATCGAAGGTTTTGGATATTTTGTTTACTAAGGAATAGATAAGCAATCTTAAGATTGAGATAATGAAAAAAGAGAAATTATGGAAAATATAAATTCACAGCAACCCACTTTGAAGCTTGAGAACGTCAGCTACCAATATCGCAATAAATACCAAGCGGTTGACGCGGTGAAGCAGGTCAATGCCGAATTTTACGATGGCAAGGTCTACGCCATCGTTGGCAAATCCGGCTCCGGAAAGTCGACCTTGCTTTCGCTTATTGCCGGTTTGGCTTTGCCGACTGAGGGACAAGTAATTTACCAGGGAGTCCCAACCGACAAAGTTGACCTGGATAAATATCGCCGCCAGAGTGTGGCTGTGGTTTATCAAAGTTTTAATCTCTTCCCCTTGATGACTTGTTTGGAAAATGTTTGCTTTCCGCTTGAACTGTTGGGGAAATCGCCTAAAGAAGCTGCTGAAATTGCCAAAGAACATATCGCCCACGTAAACCTGCCCGAGACTGTCCACCGACGATTTCCCAATATGATCTCCGGTGGTGAAAAACAACGGGTTGCCATCGCCCGCGCTTTGGCATCCGGTGGCCGGGTAATTTTGGCGGACGAGCCAACCGGCAATTTGGATACGGCAAACGGCGAAAAAATTGTTCAGCTGCTTTGCAACCTGGCACATAATGACAACTACACGGTCATAATCGTCACCCATGACCTGAGCATCACAAAAGTGGTTGATGAAGTTTTCCAAATGAGCGACGGCGAAATGCGTCCAATGCTGCTTGAAGAAGCTCAGCATTAGTAAAGACAACTTTGTCCTCGGAAAAACTATGCAATATCGCTTAAATCAACAATCTGGTCAAACTTCGCCAGGATAGCCGGGTCGTATTCATGGGTAACCATCACAACCGTTACTTCTTCCATCGAAGTGAGCTGATCGATAATGGTTGAGGCGGTTTTGTGATCCAGATTGGCTGAAGGTTCGTCTAAAACCAACACCTTGCCTTCAACCCCTGCCATCAAAGCTCTTGCCAGGACAATCCGCTGTTTTTCTCCACCAGAGACACGGTTTTTGTCGTTGATAATTCGTTCGATTCCGCCCTCACCCAAAATCAATTCTTCTAAAAGCGATTGACGAATCACCTTCGGCAGCTTTTCTTTATCGCAGTCTTCTGAATAAAAACAAATATTATTCAAAATGCTGTCCGTGAAAAGATAGGGGTCTTGAGGCACAAGGCGAAAGAGCTGACGATATTGTTTCGCCTCAATTTCCCGAATATTTTGTCCATCAACTGCAATTTCACCCGCAAAATCTGCTAACTGACCCAGGAGCAGCTTGAGCAAGGTAGATTTTCCGCTTCCGGTCTTGCCAATAATAGCGGTTTTACTGTTTTTCGGAAGGTTCAGACTCAAATCTGAAAGCGCAGACTGGTTTGCATCCGGATAAGCGTAACTCAGATTGGAAATCCTGATGGCTTCGTTGAAATCCAGCCCCTCATCGGAATCTTCAGGAGATACAGGCAAGTTTTCATACTTGGCTTTAACATTTTTCGCTGAATTTAGTTCGTTGATCGAAGTGGCAATATCGCCCAATGGAATGACGATATTGTGAATCAGATTGATAATTGCCATCATCGTGCCAAGCGTAACTTGACCTTTGACGGTCAGGATGATGCTAAGCGTAATGATTGTCAGAAAAGAAAAATCCGTCAGCGAATAAGAAAGCCGTGAGCTATTGAAATTTGCCAGCTTGCTTTGCTTGCGGCTCTCTTCAAATTGCGCATTACGTTCGGCATGCATTCGCCCAAAAGCCCTTTGCCGTCCATAAGCCCGAACCTCATCACCCCCTAAAAGGCTTTCGTTCACAAAATTCAGGTAAGTCTTGCCCTTTTCGCTGTAATCCTGTGCCAGTTTTGCCAGTTTTTTCTCGTAAAGATAAGGCACAAGCAGCGGTAAGAGTGAGGTGACAAAAGCAGCGATGAAGAGAATCCAATTCAAGGCAATAACAGCAATTAATGACAAAATAAAAGAAATAATGCTCGCCATTAAGCTGATTTGGTTGAAATAATAACTATTAAACAGCAAATCAGCATCCACCGAAAAAGCGGAAAGCTCCCGCTTGAGGTCCTCCTGATCATCGTTCTTTTCTAAGAGGTAGACGTAATAATTGTCTTTTAATTCGCGGATACCATTCGTGGCATAATTCATCCCGAAAAAACGCCCGGTGATGCGTGTCAGATATTCCGCGACGATCAAAGCAAGTGCAAGCGGTATCAACCGCCAGAGTTGGTCGAGATTGCCGGAAACGCTGGTGTCGACAATTGCTCTGGTAACTAAGGCTGAAGCAATATTCCCACCCGACGCAAGCAGGATAAAAAAGCCGGAGAAAATAAAATTTTTACGCTGATTCTTTGTCATGCGTCGATTATAGTGCAAAACAGGAGGGGAGGAACCAGAACCTGTATTAGGGAATACATGGAAAGGCAATTACACTAAATCCTTCCGGAAAATTGACCTCCACCAGTTCTTGTTCAGGCATTAGTTCCAACTATATTATTAACGACAGATAATGCAGGCACAGCGAGTCATATGGCTTTTCAGAAAAAAAGCTTTGGGACTTTTCCTGTTTTGTATCGAAGTCCGTTGGAATAGCAATTAATAATCTTGGAGGTGCGTAATTATGGCATGTTTTATTGTTCCGGCTGCTGAAGCAGTCATTACTACGATTGTCGCAAAGGTGATTAAGTCCAAGGAGAAAGAAGAAACGGTGAAGGTTTCTTTTTCGGACGGCACTGTTGCGGATGCAACAAAGATCAAATTCTCAACCAAACTCGGATGGCTGAACAAGCTGTTGTGGGGTGGCTCTGCGCTGCTTGCTTTTGAACACTTATGGCATGGTGAAGTTGTTCCGTTCTTTCCCTTCCTGACTGCGATAGAAAACGGAGGAACAGCTGAAATGCTGGCGGAAATGGGCAGTGCAGGCGTAATGATGGCTGTGCTGATTACTGTTGTGTGGGTCGGTATGCTCGTTGTTTCTTCTATTATCGAAAAAAGAGCACTGGCTGCACCTCAGCTCTCCAAAGAGGGCGCACAAGCATGACTCTGTTAACGACAGTTTTCGCAGCGATCATCTCCACCATTATCTGGTATAAGGATGCGCCGAAAAACGAGATGAAAGTTGGTCCACTGTGCTGGATGTATTGGGGTGCATCCCTCATGTGGCTAATCGACGCAGTTTTTGAGTATGCTGAACTCGGTGCTGAGTTCTTCACTCCTGCTCCGATTGATATGCTCAACGATTTCTACCTTGGATAATCTGTTGTAGCACTGGGGCTGATCATTTGGCTGGTTATCCTGCTTATTAAAGACCCGAAGGGTGTTGTTAAGGCAGCATTGTTTAAGAAGAAATAAGAAATGACTGACGGGTGGTTCTTTGTTTTCTCAGAACCACCTATTTGTCTTATAGAAGTCTCAATTAAATTTACATTTTTATAGAGTATCCCAGAGTAGCGATTGCCTTTTCCGGAAGTGTTGATTCGGCTTATTTGTTCCATGCAGCTAGGTAATATGCCAAAGAAGTTATGTGCTTATTATGTAAAACCAGTTATATAGATCATGGTCCTATTCCTTTCTTGGTTTGCTGATTGTGCAAAGGATAGTGTGATCTACTCTTTTAGTGATTTACAGAAAATTCGTTACACTGACTGAACTTACCTGACTCAGCGATGGGATAAAAACAGTTCATGAATAAACCAACTATAATAACCAGGTATAACTAAACAAAGAGGAGAAAGATTATGAGTCATGTCAGCCGTTTGGATTTGGAAACCACCTATAACACAAGGGAATTGGGAGGGATTCCATTGGGCGGTAATAAGCACGTTAAATGGAATAAAGTGTTGAGAAGTGATGATATTTCCAATTTAAGTACCCAGGACATTCATCGGTTAAAAGAATATGGCATTACAACCGTAATCGATTTGAGAGATCAGGAAGAAAGAGAAAAAACGGGCTATGTCTTGGCTGATAACCAAGAATTTGAAAAGCACTATATCTCATTGATGATTACACAGGATGTTGTGAATATTTCGAATATTATGGAAGCAGAAACCACTTTAGGCTTAAGTGATTTTTATTGTCTGCTTTTAGATTATTGTAAGCCGGCGTTTAAAGCGATTTTTTCTGTCTTTGCTGACCAGCAGAAAACAGGTGTTTTGTTTCATTGTGCGGCTGGTAAAGATAGAACGGGCGTGGTTGCTGCCTTATTATTAAATTTGTTGGGTGCTAAAGACAGCGACATAATTGGTAATTATGAGGTGACCTACTCTTATTTATTTAGCAACACCACTTTTGATTCATCAAATATTCCACAGCAGTTTGCGAATTCTAATCGCGAAAACATGGTTACATTTTTAAAGAAATTGAAAAATGATTATGGCAATGCCTATAACTATTTAATCGACTGTGGATTAACAGAAGCGCAACTTGAAACAATCAAAGGGCTTTTTACAACTTAATTGCCTCGCTAAATCCACATCCAGGCATACAGGTTTTTTTCCTCCAG
>CAYVOY010000111.1:0-5218 GCA_964453395.1 uncultured Anaerolineaceae bacterium | reverse complement strand
ATAGGAAGGCGAAAATGGCATATTATCGTTCAACAATTCTCGTCTCAATGGACCCCATCTGCGTTGATAAGGGCGCTGTTCAGGTAAAAGAGCAATTGATTGCCGAACTGAAAGCTCAAAACTTGCTGGATGAAGTCCAACTGATTGACACCCCCCGTCTTGGTGAACCGGAAACGGAAGGACCCGATATTTTGGTTTATCCTGAAGGCAGCCACTACATCGCCCTCACTCCTGAAAGTGTTCCCCTGATTGTTCAGGAGCATTTCGTCAAGGGTCGCCAACTGGACCACTACACCGCAAAGATGCGCGATTTGGCTGATGATGAAGTCCGCCCTCCCAAAGAGAAAGAAATCCGCATCATCCTCGAACACATCGGCAACAACGACCCACGCAACGTCAATGACTACATCGCCACCGACGGCTATCAAGCCCTCGCCAAGGTCCTGACCGAAATGACCCAGGATGAAGTTATTCAAATGATTTTAGATTCCAAATTACGCGGTCGTGGCGGTGCCGGTTTTCCGACAGGTCTGAAATGGCGTTTTGCCCATCAGGCTCCCGGCTCCCAAAAATATATGGTTTGTAATGCGGACGAAGGCGACCCGGGTGCTTTCATGAATCGAAAAGTCCTGGAATGTGACCCCCATGCCGTCATCGAAGGCATGGCAATCGGTGCCTATGCAATCGGTGCGAATCAGGGTTACGTTTATTGCCGTGCTGAATACCCAATCGCGGTCAGCACGCTCAACATCGCCATCCAGCAAGCCCGTGAATACGGTTTGCTCGGCGAAAACATTCTCGGCACCGGCTTTTCCTTCGATATGGAAGTACGCATGGGTGCCGGAGCTTTCGTTTGCGGTGAAGAAACCGCCTTGATTGCCTCAATTGAGGGAAATCGTGGTGAACCGCGCGTTCGCCCTCCCTTCCCGGCGACCAAAGGCCTTTGGGGAATGCCGACAAACATCAACAATGTTGAAACCTATGCAACCGTTCCAAAAATCATTCATAAGGGACTGGACTGGTACACCAGCATGGGAACTGAAAAAAGCAAGGGCACGAAAACCTTCGCCCTCGCCGGAGACGTGGTTAACACCGGTCTGATCGAAGTGCCCTTTGGCACAACTTTACGCGAAGTTATTTTCGAAATCGGTGGCGGTATCAAAAACGGCAAAGCCTACAAAGCCGTCCAAACCGGCGGTCCGATGGGTGGTTGCTTGCCCGAGAAATACCTTGACCTGGCCGTCGATTACGAAACGCTCGGTGCAGCCGGCTCAATTATGGGCTCAGGCGGTTTGATTGTCATGGACGAAGAAACCTGCATGGTCGATATCGCCCGCTTCTTCATGGAATTCACCCAGGAAGAATCTTGCGGAAAATGTATCCCATGCCGCGTTGGAACCCGCCGCATTCTGGAAATTTTGGAAAGAATTTGTGCCGGTGAAGGCAAAGCCTCAGATATCCCCATGTTGCGCATGCTCTGTAAAGAAATTATTCAAGACAGCCTCTGCGGACTTGGTCAGGGCGCTCCTAATCCGGTAATTTCCACTCTGGAGCACTTTTTAGACGAATACGAAGAGCACATTTTCGAACATCGCTGCCGAGCCAAAGTTTGCCGCAACTTGATTAAATTCGAAATATCAGCTGAAAACTGCACCGGCTGTACCGTTTGTGCCCGCAACTGTCCGGTCAGTGCTATCAGCGGTGAACGCAAACTCACCCATGTGATTGACCAGGACATCTGTATCAAATGTGGTATTTGCCAACAAGTCTGTAATTTTGACGCAGTGATGGTCAACTAAAGCGAGAGGATGGAGAATAATTTATGATAAACCTCACAGTAAATGAAAAGCCAATTGAATTACCGGACGGTGGCACCGTTTTGGATGCAATCCATTTGGCGGGTTTTAATGTCCCGACGCTTTGCCATCATCCCAAGCTGACGCCTTATGGCTCCTGCCGCTTATGTTTGGTGGAAATCGAAGGGGCGAAAACATTGATGCCTTCCTGTACCGTTCCGGCAGCCGAAGGGATGAAAGTTCACACCGACACTGAAAAGACAAAATCTGCCCGAACTTTTATCCTATCCATGCTCTTTAGCGAGAGAAATCATTTTTGCATGTATTGTCAGGCAACTGACGGCGATTGTGATTTGCAAACTGCCGCTTACGATGAAGGGATTAACCACTGGACAATCACACCGGCTTACAAACCTTTTTACGTTGATACCAGTCACCCCGACTTCATTTTGGATAACAATCGCTGCATCCTTTGTCGCCGTTGCGTCCGCACCTGTTCGGAATTGGTCGGCAACAACACGCTCGGCTTGGAACATCGCGGTTCTGCCAGCATATTAATCGCCGACAACGGCATTCCCTTAGGAGAAAGCTCTTGTATCTCTTGCGGTAATTGTGTTGAAATTTGCCCAACCGGTGCCCTTTACGACCGCCGTTCGATGTATCAGGGTCGTGAAACCGATTTGACCCGGACTGAAACAGTTTGTATGGATTGTAGCCTGGGCTGCACAAGAGTTGTCAAAACCCGCGATAACCGCCTGGTCAGAATTGACAGTAAATTTGACGATCTCTTCCTCGGTGGCTTGCTTTGTGAAAAAGGACGTTATGCTCCGCTGAAAGAAGCTCGCCAACGCATAGAAAAACCGCTCATCCGTCGCAATGGAGAATTACAGCCAATCGCCTGGGATTCCGCCCTCGCCTGTATCGCGACCCAATTAAAAGCCTACGGAGGAGACGAAATCAGTGCATATATCTCCGGTCGCCTGCCAATGGACACGCTTCAAGGTTTCAAATCCTTCTTTGAAGACGGCTTCAATATCGATCGAGTGGGACTCTTCGGTCACGATGAATCAGCAGCCGTCAGCATTGAACTGGCAAAAGAGTTTGGCGCTTTTGAATCAACGCTTGACGCCCTCGAAGATGCAGATGCTGCGGTAGTCTTAGGCGCAGATCTGACCAAAGACCATCAGGTCGCCGGATTTATGATTAAGCGAAAATCTCGCGAACATTTTTCTTTGGTTGAGGTCAGCAGGGATGAAAACAAGCTTGGTCAAAACTTCATCAAGCGATTAATCCGTGTCGGTGATGATTATGATGAAATCATCGACTTGCTAATATGCTACAAAGCAAATGGCGCATGTCGTGAGGCTGAGCAAATCATTCAAGCACAAGGTTTAACTGCCCACAGAGCCAACTTGCTCCTCGATAATTTAGCCGACTGGCAAAAACCAGTCTTTATAATCGGCAAAGATTATGCGAAACTGTCAAATCTCGAAAGCCTGCGCAAGACAATTCGATTTGCAATGGAAATTGGCGCGAAAGTCATCATCCTCAAAGGCGATACCAACAGCTTTGCTGCCTCCCTGCTCGGAATTGAACTTAACCCCGAATACAAAGCCACCAAAGTCGCCGTTTATGCGATGGCGGATGGTCATGCTTGCGGTCATGCGCTCGAAGCTTTGAAAAAGAGCGAGTTTAAGATTGTCCATTCCGCGTACTTTAATGAATTCACCGATGCTGCCGATTTGGTTCTGCCTTGTAAGACCTGGGCAGAAATTGAAGGCTATTATCTCAGCACCGATGGTCGCTTGCAGTTCCAAAATAAAGCTTTGGCAGCTGCAGAAGGTCAACATTCTATTTATGATGTGCTCAATTTTATGGCAGAAAGAACTGGATTCAGCCTGAAACAAGACTGGCAAACAGTCTTAGCCCAAAAAGTCTCAGCCATCATCAAGGCTTGAAGAAAGGAAAAACATGGCAAAACCAAAAGTAGCTTCCGATTGGCTTGCGGGTTGTGCTGGTTGTCATATGTCTTTTTTGGACATGGACGAAAGAATTATTGAACTAACCAAATTGGTTGACCTCAGAGCAACGCCCATCACCGACTTAAAAGAACCGGACGAAGATGGTGTAACCGTCGGCATCCTCGAAGGCGGCATTTCTAATTCCTATAACGAGGAGGTTGCCATCCGAATGCGGGAGCGCTCAAAAATCTTAATCGCCCTTGGCGATTGTGCCGTTTTTGGCGGTGTTCCGGCGATGCGTAACTTCGTTGGTGCGGACGAAGCGCTCAAACGGGCTTACATCGAAAGCGAGAGCACGGATGAAAGCGGCAAGATTCCGGATGACCCGGAATTATCCACAACCCAACACGTCCGTCCGGTCAGTGATGTCGTCAAAGTTGATGTCTTTCTGCCCGGTTGTGCCCCAAGTGCTGATGCGATTTTCTACGTCCTCAGCGAGCTTGCCCAGGGCCGCATGCCGGAAACCAATCAGCTCACCAACGACTGGCATTAGGAGGAAGAATGGCTACACAAAAAATTACAATTGAACCCGTAACACGCATCGAAGGGCATGCCAAAGTTACCGTCCACATGAAAGAGGATGGCAACGTCGAACATGCTTATTTCCACGTGAACGAATTTCGCGGATTTGAAAAGTTTTGCGAAGGACGCCTGGTAACCGAAATGCAACAAATCACACCCCGTATTTGTGGCATTTGCCCGGTCAGCCATCACTTGGCGGCAGCCAAAGCCGGCGATATCGTCCTCGGCTGTCCTCCTCCCCGTCCTGCTTCGCTCTTGCGCGAGCTGATGCACATGGGTCAGATGATCCAAAGCCATGGAATGCATTTCTTTGAATTGGCTGGTCCCGACCTCTTGCTTGGCTTCGATGCCGACCCGGCAATTCGCAACGTCGTAGGGCTGATTGAAGCCGACCCCGAGCTAACCCTAAAAGCCGTTCGCATTCGCAAATTTGGACAATCCATCATTTCAGAACTTGGCGAACGCAGCATCCACCCCACCTTTGCCATTCCCGGTGGCGTTAACCGAACGCTTAGTTTGGAAAGCCGCGACCGCATCCTCGCTCAAATTGATGAACAAATTGCCACCGCCCAAATTGGTATAAAAATTGTCAAAGACTGGGCAGCCGCCAACGCAGAAACCGTCGAAAAATTTGCTGTCTTCCCAACCGGCTACTTCGGCTTGACCACACCAGAAAATGGCTTGGAATTTTTTGATGGCAATTTACGCCTCAAAGGGCGTGATGGTGAAGAGCTGGAAGTCTTCAGCGCTCAAAACTACCTTGACTACATCGCCGAACACGTCGAATCCTGGTCCTACCTCAAATTCCCCTATTACAAAAAACTCGGCTACCCCGAAGGGGTTTACCGCGTTGGTCCTTTGGGTCGCCTTAACCTGGCG
>CAYVOY010000110.1:3152-5275 GCA_964453395.1 uncultured Anaerolineaceae bacterium | reverse complement strand
GAAGTGGGCGGTCCTCCCGATCAGCTTGATTATTGGGATTCGATGCTGGCTGAACATGGCGCTTGGTTGATTAAGGGGCGGCTTGGTTTAGTGGCTGAATTATCGGCTTTGGCAAGGGAAAGCCATGCTCAATTGACCGAAGGCAAAGAAGTTTTGCGTTTGGATTATCAGCCTTCTTATAATCCGCTTTCGAGCGGAATCAGTCAGACAGTTTTGGCAAATCTTCCGCCTTTGGACGTCAACGCGCTGGATGTGAAAGAAATTGAAACTGGCTTTTTGGTCGAGTTGATAAACCGTCGGACGAATGATATTCGTCGTGGGTCAACCGGTTTGGGTCCTCATAAGGATGAATTGCGCTTCTTGGCTAACCAAATCGATTTGGGCAGCTTTGGCTCCCGAGGGCAAATTCGGACGGCTTTGCTTTCGCTGAAATTTGCTGAAGTGGACCTGATGAAGCAGCGTAGCGGTGAATGGCCGGTATTGTTGCTGGATGAAGTTATGGCAGAGCTGGATCCATTGAGACGGAATGCGCTGCTGAGCTTATTGGATAAGGTTGAACAGGCTTTCGTTACAACAACTGACCAGGAAATGTTTGATCCTCTCTTTCTGGCGAATCATGAAGTTTGGAAAGTGCAGCAAGGGGTGGTCTCGAAGGAAACAATGAGATGACAGACAAGGCAAAACTGAGACTCCGGATTGCTCAGTTTTTGATTTTCGTTGTTTTGGCAATCAATACCTATTGTGCGGTCGACTTTATCGTTAGACCAAATTTGTATATGGGAGCCTATGAACTGAGTGGGGAAGTTGGCCGGGTGGTCATGATTGGCTATGGCATTCTTTTCTTGATGTGGCAAGTCCCTTATTTTTTTGCCCTCGCCCAGCCTATTGTTCACCGCACGTCCTTAATTCAGGCATTGTTGATGCAGACGATTGGATTAATCGGGGAAAGTTTCTTGTTGCAATCGATTCCTTTGGAACATGCGCTTTTGAGGGGCTCTATTTTGCGCTTTATTATCTTTGATGGTGGGGGATTGGTTTTATTGATTTTGGCTTTTTTGGTAATTCGGAAAGACCAGCAAACAAAAAATTGATCGGTAAAATGGAAGAGGGACAAACAAAATTCAATAACTCAGGCCAACCGATAAGCCGTATTTTGTCGCGGATGCGCATCTATCTCGAATGACTGTCACCAGCCACCTCATGCGGTCTACCCGGAAATCAGACGAGCCGGGCAGGCTCTTTCTCCTGTTTGACCTTGCACCGAATGGGGGTTACCTTGCCAAAAACCGTTACCGGCATTGCGGTGGTCTCTTACACCACCTTTTCAACCTTACTCTTGCGAGCGGTATGTTTCTGTGGCCCGATCCGAAAGCTTACGCCCTCCCAGGTGTTACCTGGCATTCTGCCCTGTGGTGTACGGACTTTCCTCACTTTTACAAGCGCGCGCACCTGGCTGACCTGAGTTGATTTTATGATACCATTAAAGCACTTGTGAATGACTTAGCAGTATTGTATAATAAGACGTTTTTCGGTCAATAAAAGTAAAATTGCTTTTGTTGAAGTTGAATTATGGAATTTTACCGAAAAGAGTATATGAAATTCTGGACAAGTTTCAGATTTAGTGTAAAATAATTGTTTGGAATTATGAAGTAGTAAGTTTGGAGGAAGAAGTTGGCTAATATTAAGTCTCAAATCAAGCGTAACAAACAAAACAGCGTGGCACGTCTTCGCAATCGTGTTTACCGTGGCTCTGCCCGTACCTATATCCGTAAAGCGCAAACCGCTATTAACGGCAAAAACACTGAATTGGCTGAAGCCGAAGTTCAGAAGGCAATCCGCGCATTGGACAAGGCTGCTCAGAAGGGTGTTATCCACAAAAATAACGCTGCACGCCGTAAGTCTCGCTTGATGGCCCGTTTTAACGCTATCGCAGAGTAGTTATTGAAATTGTCTGAATAATGAGGCGAGGGTCTTTCACCCTCGCTTTGTTGTGGTTAAGGACAGGAAACAGGAAACAGGAAAAAGGAAACAGGAAACAGGATTAGGGGTTCTTATTTTTTTGTCCAATTTTTTGTCGATGACAACAGTGTCTCTTAAGTTTTTGTCCGATTTTTTGTTGATGA
>CAYVOY010000110.1:0-3142 GCA_964453395.1 uncultured Anaerolineaceae bacterium | reverse complement strand
GGAGCGGGGAGCAGTAAACGGGGAGCGGGAAAAAGGAAAGTATAAAAAGGAAACAAAAAACCAAAATTTGTCTCTCTTAAGTTATTTCCCGTTTTTTTATTGACGAGCCTTTAAATTTCTGCTCCCAGCTCCCCGATCCCCGCTCCCTGGCATGTTATAATCTCTTCGATAAAATAGAGGAAAACTATGTTTGAAGACCTGAAAAAACAAATCATCTCAACAATTGACGACTTTTGCCTTCAACGCAACTTGCCCACCGGCAAAGTTGAATTTCGCAACATCCCTTTTTCCGGTGAATGGGGGATGGCGGCACCGTTTTTCCCCTTGGCTGCGGCTGATCCGAACAAGACCATGCCGGTTCCGCTTCATGCTCAGGCTTTGGCGGAAGAATTGAAAGAAATCATTGGCTTGCCGGAAGGTTTTACCCGATCTGAGGCGGTTAAAGGCTATCTGAACCTTTATTTTGATACCGGAATTTATGCCTCGGCTTTAGTCGAAAAGATTGCCAGCGAAAATGAAAAATACGGCAACAGCGAAGCCAACGGCAAAACAATCATGGTGGAATACTCCAACCCGAACACGCACAAGCCTTTGCATGTAGGGCATTTGCGGAATGTCATTTTGGGCGGTTCGGTTTGCAACATTCTTGAGGCAGCCGGAAATCGTGTGATTCGGGCTAATTACATTGGCGATATTGGTTTGCACGTCATCAAATGGATGTGTAACTATGAAAATTATCATGCCGGTGAGCAACCTGCCGCTGACAAGATGCGCTGGATGGCAGACCTTTATGCCGAAGCGGACAAACGTTTCCACGAAGAAGAGGGCTTTGAGGAGAAAGTTCGCGCATACTTCGGAAGGTGGGATGCCGGAGACGAGCACATTCACGAGCTCTGGTTGCAAACCCGGCAATGGTCGATGGATGGTTTTGCTCAGGTTTATGAACTTTTAGGCGAGCATTTTGAACGAATTTATTTCGAAAGCGATGTTGAAGATTCGGGCAAAGTCTTGGTTGATGAGCTGATTAAAAAAGGAATTGCGACTGACGGCAGGCCTGAAAATCCAGTGATTGTCGATTTGGATGGCATTTTAGGCACCAAAGAAGAATATCGGGTTGCGGTTATATTACGTTCTGACGGAACCTCACTATATGCCACCAAAGAATTGCCTCTGGCAATCATGAAATTTGAGGAATATGAGCTCGACCAATCCATTTACGTTATCGACGTTCGGCAAAGTTTGCATATGAAGCAAATGGCAAAATTGCTGGAGCTGATGGGATACGATTGGGCGAAGCGCATTCACCACCTGGCTTACGAGATTGTCAATTTGCCGGGGAATGTGGTTATGTCTTCCCGGGATGGAACGGTTGTTTTGCTGGATGATTTGGTTCGTGAAGCCACCCAACGTGCTTTGGAAGTTGTCAAAGAAAAGAATCCCGGATTGGACGAAGAAATGATGTTAACTGTCGCTCAAAAAGTTGCCCTCGGAGCGATTAAATACCCTATGATTTCCCGTGAAAACACGAAAATCGTTACCTTCGATTGGGAAAGTGCTCTGGATTTCAATGGGCAATCAGCACCATACATCCAATATGCCTGTGTTCGGGCAAGCAGCTTGCTCAAAAAAGCCGATTTCGCTGATGAAGAAATCAAGCCAGGCTTTGGCTATCAACTTGAAACTGCCGAAGTGAATTTGATTGAAAAATTATCCAAACTGCCGGATGAAATCCAAAAGGCAGCCAAAGAAATGAAACCATCCGGACTGGCAACCTATGCTTATGACCTGGCAAAAGCCTTCAATGATTTCTATAATCAGTGTCAGGTTATCAAAGCCGAGCCTGAAATAAGGGCATCCCGGCTGGCATTGGTTGTAGTTTCAAAAATTAGTCTGAAAAAGGTGTTAGAATTACTAGGCATCCAAGTCCCACAAGTGATGTAAAATAGTAGAACCAATTAAAAGGAGAATCTATCTAATGAGTCGTATTCGTACTATCATCATGGGAGCTGCAGGCCGTGACTTCCACAACTTCAATACCTATTATCGTGACAACGATAAATATGATGTTGTAGCATTCACCGCAACACAAATCCCAAACATCGAAGGTCGCAAGTACCCGAAAGAATTGGCAGGAACGCTGTATCCAAACGGCATCGACATTTATCCTGAGTCTGAACTGCCCGAACTGATTAAAAAGTTCGACGTTGATGAAGTTGTCTTTTCCTATAGCGATGTGCCCTATGACTATGTCATGCACAAGTCTGCCTTGGTCAATTCCCTCGGTGCAGATTTTCGCTTGTTAGGTACAAAGGCGACACAAGTTAAATCCACCAAACCCCTCGTTGCCGTTTGTGCAACCCGTACCGGTGCCGGCAAAAGCCAAACCAGCCGCCGCGTTGCCGAAGTTTTGAAGGGCCTTGGTTACAAGGTTGTCGCAATTCGCCATCCAATGCCTTATGGTGATTTGGTCAAACAAAAAGTTCAGCGTTTTGCTACTTATGCAGACCTTGATTTGCATGAATGCACAATTGAAGAACGCGAAGAATATGAACCTCATATTGATACCGGCGTAATCATTTATTCCGGTGTTGATTACGAAGCCATTTTGCGCGAAGCAGAAAAAGAAGCTGACGTTATCCTCTGGGATGGCGGAAACAATGACTTCTCCTTCTACAAACCCGACGTTTTGATTACTGTCATCGATCCTCTTCGTGCCGGTAACGAACTTAGCTACTACCCTGCCGAAGTCAATATGCGCGCTGCTGATGTCTTTATTATTAATAAAGTTGACACTGCCGACGTCGCTCAAATTGACACCGTTCGTGCAAGCATTGCCAAAGTCAACCCCGATGCCATCGTTATCGAAGCTTCATCTCCCATTTTTGTCGATGATCCTGACATGATCAAGGGCAAGCGCGTCTTGGCCATTGATGAAGGCCCAACCGTTACCCACGGCGATTTGCCCTACGATTTTGGTTATTATGCAGCCAAACGCTACGGCGCCAAAGAAATTGTTGACCCACGACCATTCGCAGTCGGTGATTTGAAAGCCACTTTCGAAAAATTCCCCCACTTGGGTCATGACTTACCTAGCATGGGATACGGCGAAAAACAAATCCGCGATCTCGAAGCAACAATTGCC
>CAYVOY010000109.1:0-5399 GCA_964453395.1 uncultured Anaerolineaceae bacterium | reverse complement strand
CAAACGGGTTGCCATGGCACAGTAGCTGGCATCGTTAAAGCTTTTAACGGGAAGCACGGCAGTAACCGTTTCTTCCGCTTCCAAATTGATGATATTGACGACCGGAATTCCCCTGCCCTGGCGACTCTCTTCGGGGAGTTCAAAAACCCGTTCAGAATAAACCTTGCCCTTATCGGTGAAGAAGAGAAGCGTGTCCAGCGTTCCGGCGCGAACAAAGAAGTTGACCGTATCTTCGCCGCGCATACTTTGTCCAATCACGCCTCTTCCACCGCGAGCCTGGCGGCGATAGGCAGAATCGGAAACGCGCTTGATGTAACCGCGGTCGGTGATTGAGATGAAAACCGGTTCGTCCTGAACCAGCGATTCGTCGCTCAAATCGGCTTCGGTGTCGGGAGCAAGGCGTGTTCGGCGAGCGTCGCCATATTTTTCGGCGACTTCGCTCAGATCGGTGCGGATAATTTCGAGGATTTTGTGGGGGCTTGCCAACAAATCTTCCAACTCGGCAATTAATTCCATTAATTGCTTGTATTCATCTTCAATTTTCTGACGTTCGAGGGCTGCCAGGCGGCGCAATTGCATATCCAAAATAGCCTGTGCCTGAAGTTCGTCGAGGTTGAAGCGTTCAATCAAATTGCGTTTGGCAACGTCTGCATCGGCTGATTCGCGAATGGTTTTAATGACCGCATCCAGATTGGCGATTGCAATCAGCAAGCCGTCTAAAATATGGGCACGTTTTTTGGCTTTATCGAGTTCAAAAAGGGTTCGGCGGGTGATAACCACCTGGCGATGTTCCAAATAGAGCTGCAAAGCCCGTTTCAGCGTGAGCATGCGCGGTTCTTGATTGACCAAAGCCAAAAGCTGAACGGCAAAAGTCCCTTGCAAGGGCGTGTATTTGTAGAGTTGGTTGAGCACCTTCTTGGGTTGAGCGCCGCGTTTCAGTTCGACAACAATGCGCATACCGGTGCGGTCGGATTCGTCGCGCAGGTCGGAGATTTGATCCAGTTTTCCTTCGCGGTGCAGCTCGGCGATGCGTTCAATCAGGCTTGTTTTGTTGAGCTGGTAGGGGATTTCGTTGATGATAATGGCATAGCGCCCTTCGCGGAATTCTTCGATGGTCGCTTTGCCGCGCAACATCAAATGACCACGGCCGGTGCTGTATGCCTGGCGAATGCCCTCACGCCCGACGATAATACCGCCGGTGGCAAAATCAGGACCTGGGATGAGTTCCATCAGATCTTCAACGCTGACTTCGTCGATTTCGTCGAAGCGGTCAATCAGCATGTGGAGGGCGCTGACTAATTCGCGCAGGTTGTGGGGCGGAATGTTGGTTGCCATACCGACAGCGATACCGTTTGAACCGTTCATCAAAAGGGTTGGCACGCGGGCAGGTAAAACCTCAGGCTCTTTGAGCGAGCCGTCGAAGTTATCGACAAAATCGACAGTATCTTTATCGAGATCAGCCAGGATTTCGTCTGAAATCTTGGCGAGGCGGGCTTCGGTGTAACGCATGGCAGCCGGTTGGTCGCCATCGACAGAACCAAAGTTACCCTGACCCTGAACCAGCATATAACGCATTGAAAAATCTTGCGCCATGCGAGCCATCGAGTCATAGACCGCACTGTCGCCATGAGGGTGGTATTTACCCAAAACTTCACCGACAATACGGGCGGATTTTTTGTAAGGGGTGTTGGAGCGCATGCCCATATCTTCCATGGCGTAGAGGATGCGGCGATGCACCGGTTTAAGCCCGTCGCGAACGTCCGGCAAGGCGCGGGCGACAATGACGCTCATGGCATAGTCGAGGTAAGCCGTGCGCATTTGATGGTCGATCCCGACAGCTTTGGACATCCCGGCTTCGAGGTTTTCAGCCGCTTGGAGTTCCGGTTCTTCAGGGATTTCAGGAGTAATGTTATCTTCAGTCATAGTTTCTTTCAGCCAAAAATTTGGCTATTTTTCGAATTTTTGTAACCTGATAATTATACCAGAAATGTTAACTATCTCAAAATTTCGCACCAGAGGCGAAAAACGGGGGAAATTTTGAAAGTGGGGTAAAAGATGTTGTTCCGCACACTTTGCTTTCTACAGAAAGAAGACCAATTATTTCATTATCAATCGACCTTTTTTGCAATGATGAAAACAATGTCCGATTCGGGATGTATTGGCAAGGAATATATTCAAATTGACCCTTCCTTTTTGTCTCCAAATTTGCTAAACTAATCGCAACTTAGAACGAATGTTCTAAAAAGAGGAGAAGCGTACAATGCGACAAATAAAACCCACTTCATCAGCTCAGACGCCCGTCCTCGACCCAGCCCATCCTTCTCAAAGGGTGGGCGCAGGGGTCGAAGGCTTGCATTTGCAGTTGAACCGTAATTTTAGTCAAACCGAGCGCTTGCAGCTTTCGGAGGTGGCACGATTAAGTTTGGAAGAAGAAATAGCTCTCCTGCGCAAAACGATCAAAGCCTTTACTGAAGAAGCCAAAATTGTAAAGAGTGGCGGAGATTATCCAGCCGATTTTGCCCAGGTTTTAGACGTGGTCGGGCTTTCCTGTAATCGTTTGGCGAGCCTGATGCGGGTGCAATTGTTGTTGCAAGGTCCGCAGAGTTCGGGTTTGGCCGAGGATCTGATTAGCGCATTGGGGGCTTTTGCGGAACAGATGGCAAAGGAAGGGAGCAATGACTGAGCTGGCATATCTTCCTCAAGTAAACCGTCTGGCGCTTTCTGAAGATCCTTTTCTTCGTTTGCGTAAGAATCTTCCTGAAAAAATTCTGACCAGGGTCGATTTTTTGCGCAAATTGCGCCATATCTCAGCTTTTAGCCAGGTTTTTGGGAATGTTCAGTTGCGGCAATATCAAATCGAAGCGGCAAATGCCATCGTCGATTCAGTTTTGCAGCAAAAAGGGCTCTCAATTGTGATCATGTTTCCCCGTCAGTCGGGAAAGAACATGCTTCAGGCGCAGCTTGAGGTCTATTTGATGTCGCTTTTGGGCACGCAAGGCGCGGAGATGGTCAAGCTTTCGCCGACCTATCAGCCGCAAAGTTTGAATGCCATGCGGCGTTTGGAGACTGCGCTGCAAGCTAATTTTCTGACCCAGGACCAATGGCATAAAACGGCTGGAAATCATTATCGTTTCAAAAATGCTCATCTAACTTTCCTTTCGGCTGCACCCGGTTCCAATATTGTTGGGGCGACAGCCTCCACTTTGCTGGAGCTGGACGAAGCGCAGGACATCGGAACGGATAAATATGACAAGCAAATTGCGCCGATGGCGGCTTCAACGAACGCTACAAGGGTTTTCTGGGGGACTGCCTGGACGGGGCAAACGCTTTTGGCACGCGAGCTGCGCGCTGCCCGGGAAGCAGAAGCGAGGGATGAGCAAAAGCGCGTTTTTCAAATTGGGGCTGAGCAAGTCCGGGCAGAAGTTCCGGCATACGGGCGCTTTGTGGATGAGCAGGTGGCACGTTTGGGGCGTTCGCATCCGATGGTGCGTTCCCAATTTTTCAGTGAAGAAATTGATTTTGCCTCCGGTTTGTTTAGCCCGGTTCGATTGAGCCTGATGCAAGGCAATCACCCCGCCCAAAACCTGCCGACAAGCGGAAAGCGCTATGCAATGCTGGTTGATTTGGCTGGGGAAGACGAACAGATGCGCAATGAAAATTTCAGCGGTGACGATCTTAGTCTGGATAATCCCAAGCGAGATTCCACAGCGGTTACGGTTGTTGAGGTTGATTTGAGCTTGATGGACGAGCTCTTACCCGGAAAACCGCGTTATCGGGTGGTGCAGCGTTACCTTTGGCAGGGCGAAAAACACAGCACGCTCTACCAAAGGCTCTATCGCCTCAGCCAGGATTGGCAAGCTGAAAAAGTCGTGGTTGACGGGAGTGGTGTCGGTGCCGGGGTTTGCTCTTTTTTGCGCGATCGTCTGGGCGAAAAGGTGATTCCCCTGACTTTCAACCGTCAAATCAAATCAAAACTTGGCTGGGGCTTTTTGGCGATTATCGACACCGGTCGTTTTCAAGATTTTAGACCGAGCCAGGCGAATTTGGGAGAACTGGCGCAAAGCAATCCGCTTGCCTGGCAGATGTCGAACGAGCAAGACCGTCTGCAGGCACTTTTTCAACGCCAGTTGCAGGCGGTCAGTGGTGAAGCCAGCATCGGGCCCGAACGCTATCTTAAGTGGTCGGTTCCGGAAGGAACGGCAGATCCACTTGGGGGCGTTTTGCATGATGATTTGGTGCTTTCCGCGGCAATGACCGCGATTTTGGATGAGCAGGAGTGGTATTTGGGATTGCCGCCCCAAATCATCCAGGCAATGGATCCACTCAAAGAAATGGATGGAGGTTTTTAATGACTTACTTCACTCGCAATCAGAGCTATCCCCTCGGGGTCGATCTTTCTCAGCATAATGCCAGCTGGGACGGAAAACGCATTCCCGATTTTGATCAATTCATCAAGCAGGACCCTCCGGTGCATTTTGTCGCCATGCGCAGCGGTATCTCCTGGGCATATCGCGACACCATCTTTCCGCGTTATTTCGAAGAAGCGAAAAAGCGAAATCTGTGCATTTTGCCCTATCACGTGCTTTACCCGATCGCTGAGGCGAAACCGCAAATGGAGCACTTTTTGAAGATTCTGGAGGGTGAAAATCTGGATGATTTGCGCTTGGTTCTGGACGTGGAACTTGCCCAAGGCAAAAGCAAGGCGCATATCACCAAAATTGTGGCGGAGTCGCTGGAAATTTTGAAGCAAGCCTGCGGACGCTACCCGATTATTTATTCCAGAGCACTTTGGGTGAACGATTATTTGGAGGTGGAAGATTTGCCGACTGTCGATTGGTGGCTGGCGCAATATATCCGCAGTCTTGAAGATCCTTTGTACACACCGGAATATCCTTGCCCTCCCCAGTTGCCGAAAGGTGTTCGCCAGTGGTTGATTCACCAAACCAGCCAACGAGCACCGGCAATCGGCGGCGTGGGGCATTATATGGATTACAACCGCTGGAACGGCAGCCTTGAGCAACTTTATGCCTATTTTGGCCGGAGAAAACCGCAACCAAAAGTTTGCCCAATTGATCAATTGCCATGCGAACGCGGCATCGCCTTGAAATGTGAGCAGGAAGAAAAAAGCTTGGTGGCAGCATGAGTAAATGGAGAGAACGATTGCAAAACTTGATCAATAGGAAAGGCGAGCCAAAGGAAGAACGCGCAGCTTTTGCTTTGGCTGAGATGGAAAACAGCCTCTTGGTAGGCGCATCTTCCTGGAACAAAGCCGAGAGAGACCGGGATGTTTGGAACAGGCAAAGTGTTTTGGAGGAGAGCCTGAACGCCTGGCGTTTCAATCCAATGGCGCGCCGAATCGTGGAGCTGACCACGCAATATGCGGTTGGCGGCGGTTTGAA
>CAYVOY010000108.1:0-5435 GCA_964453395.1 uncultured Anaerolineaceae bacterium | reverse complement strand
GATTGCACGATTTTGAATTCTGTAGCCGAGTATGCTGAAATTGGTAATCATGTTGAAATGGGGCCTTTCTGCCACCTGCGGAAAGGTGCGGTTTTGAAGGATGGCGTTCATTTGGGTAACTTTGCTGAAGTGAAAGATTCAGTTCTCGATGAAGGCACAAAAATGGGGCATTTTTCCTATATCGGCAATGCGAATATCGGGAAAAACGTCAATATCGGGGCAGGAACGATCACCTGTAATTATGATGGAAAGCATAAGCATCTCACAGAAATTGGGGATGATACATTCATTGGCAGCGACACGATGTTGGTTGCGCCACTCAAAATTGGCAAAAATGCCAAAACAGGGGCAGGTTCGGTCGTCACGAAAGACGTTCCGGATAACACGCTGGTTTATGGCGTGCCTGCGCACAAAAAAGAAGGATAGGATAAAGTGGACGAAGTATATTGGTTGGGCATCATTTGGTTAGTCTTTTTGACGACCGATTTGATAAGTTCTGCAGCAAAATCAGCATTCAATCACGTCCGTTTGCCATGGTTAATAGGTTTGGCGGCGGAAAATCAGGCAAAGGTTGACAAAACAATTAATTTGATTGAAAAACAAGGTCTGCGGACAGCTCTGCGCCTGAGCGTAATTCTTTCTCATTTTATGCTGGCTGGTTTTACAGTGCTTTTCTTTAATCAGTTATTGACTGCTGCTGATTCCTGGCTCATTATCCTCATTTTGTTTGTGGTCATGATTATTATCACAGCCTTGGAGTTCGTAATTGAGGGAAAAATTTTAGCCTCACCTGAAAAGTCAGCTGTGAAATTGTCGGCTGTGGCAAACATTATTTCCAAAATTCTCAGTCCTTTGACGAAACTGATGATGTCGCTTTTGGGCGAACATGCCGAAAAGGTTACTTTGTCTGTTACTGATGCGAGCTTGCGTGACTGGGTGGAGCAAGACCTGCCCGAAAGCACACTCGACCAGGGCGAAAGGCAGATGATTTATTCCATCTTCCAATTCAGCGAAACCATGACCAAAGAGATTATGGTGCCACGCATGGACGTTCAGGCAATGGATGTGAATACCTCCATTCGCCAGGCGCGGCAGGATTTTATTGAATCCGGTCATTCACGCGTGCCGATTTATGACGATTCGATTGATAACGTAATCGGCTTACTCTATGCTAAGGATTTGCTGGCGATTGTTGACGGAGATGACACAATCGCTAATCAGCGTCATCTTATCCGCCCGGCATATTTTGTGCCCGAGGCAAAGAAAGTTGACGAATTGCTGACCGAAATGCAAGGGCGGGGAGTGCACATGGCGCTCGTTGTCGATGAGTATGGCGGGGTAGTCGGTGTTGTTACGCTTGAGGACATCATGGAAGAAATCGTAGGCGAAATTCGCGATGAGTATGACGAGGGCGAAGACAGTTTGTATGAAGAACTTCCTGATGGCGGCTATATCATTCAAGGCAAGGCTGCCATTGATGAAGTGAACGAAATTACTGGTTTGAATTTGTCGGATGAATATGCCGATACTTTGGGTGGCTTTATCTACAGCCACCTTGGCCGTGTCCCTCAACTGGGAGAAAGCTTACGGGTCGATAATTTCATTTTTACGGTTGAAGAAGTGGAAGCCAGGCGCATTTTGAAAGTAAAAGTGCAAGCAATCCCTGAGAATGATTTAGACGACGATTGGGATGATGACGAGGAATAAAATGCCAAACCTGACAACTGAAGTCAAAAAAGCCCTGCTTGATAAGGCGATTGCCTATCGCAAAATGGCTTACAGTCCTTATTCAAAATACGCTGTTGGCGCAGCTGTTTTGGCAGAAGATGGTCTGATTTATGGCGGAAACAATATTGAAAATTCCGCTTATCCTTCGGGTTTGTGTGCCGAAAGGGTGGCGATTTTCAAGGCGATCTCCGAGGGAAACCGCAAGATTGAAGCGATTGCAATTGTTACCGCAAACGCAGGCTCTCCCTGCGGAGCCTGCCGACAGGTGATGCGAGAGTTTGCAAAGCTTGATATGCCGGTCATTTTGGGCGATGAAAAAGGGGAAATCCACTACGAAAGCACGATGGACGGCATTTTGCCGCGCTCTTTCGGACCGGAAGATTTGGTCATCTAAATTCGATGGCAAGGCAGGAATCGCGCTCCTATCGGGCTCAGGCATTGGTAATCCGCCACCGCGAGTATGGGGAGGCGGATCGCGTTTTAACGCTTTATACGCTTGAGAAGGGCAAAATTCAGGCAATTGCCAGGGGCGTTCGTAAAATGAAAAGCCGCAAAGCCGGACATCTGGAACCCTTCACTCAGGTCGCTTTGCAATTGGCAGAGGGGCGCGGCTGGGATGTGGTCACTCAGGTTGATACAATCCGGAATTTCATGAATATTCGCAACGATTTGCAATTGACCGCCAAAGCAGCCTATGTTTTGGAGCTTTTGGACCGCTTCAGTTATGAAGATAGCGAAAACCGTCCTCTTTTTAATCTTGCGGCGGAAACACTTTCAAGGCTCGATGCGGGGATATCACCCGGTCTGGTTGTGCATTATTACGAAGTGCATTTGATGGATCTTTTGGGATTCAGACCACAATTGCAAACTTGTGTGGTTTGTGGGGCGGAAATTAAGCCTGAAAATCAATATCTCTCGGCGAAATTAGGCGGTGTGATTTGCCCAAACTCGCTTTCGGGTGATCCGTCCGCAACACCGGTTAGTATGGAAGCCCTGCGCTATTTGCGCTTTTTCCAGCGTTCCCCTTGGCCCCAGGTAAAAAAACGCACAATCCCCGAAGCAGTTGACCGCGAATTGAGCAAAGTGATCGAAAAGCATTTGACTTACCTGCTCGAATACAGCCTGAAGACTCCCGGTTTTTTGGATGCGATATCGTAGGTTTACTCCAGAAGCCAGTTGACGATATTTTTGTGTTCAATTCCATCTCTGCTCATGTCGAGCCTGTCCATAGACAAAACAATTTTTCGATAATTATCAGATATGGAACTTAAAGCGCTAAACTCGCGATTGATTGTGCTTTCATCTGCCAGAAGATAGGTAACTTGATAATATTCTGTTTTGCCACTTATGTTTGCCACGAAGTCAATTTCTTTGTCTCCGGTTTTACCAATATTGACATCAAAACCTCGTCGAACTAACTCCCAATAGACAATGTTTTCAAGAATTCCCTGAATTGCCGCCTGATTGTTGCCTATAAGAGCTTCGCGGAAACCCTGATCTGCGACGTAATATTTTTCATTTACTGCCAAAAGCTTCTTTCCCGGTAACTCCTGGCGAGGAACGCGTTTTATAAAAAATGCGTTTTCACAAAGAGCAAGGTAAGACAAAATTGTATCAAGCGAAGCAATTCGATTTTCAGACTTGAAGAACCTGTTTATGCTTGTAGCTGAAAAGGTGTTCCCGATGTTGCTGACAACAAAAAGGATAATCCGCTGAAGCAAATCGATGTTCCGAATCTGACCATATTCGACGACATCCCTGAGAATAACGGAATTGTAAATATCCTTTAAGGCTTGAATAGAGGGCGGAACTTGGAGGTTGAAGTATTTTAAAGAAGGCATCCCCCCAATTTGGACATAATCCAGAAAGAGTTCCGGAGCAGACTTGCCTAAATGGCTGTAAAGTTCAACAAATTCTGAAAAAGAGAAGGGATGGACTTGAAAACTGACATAGCGACCACTCAGCAAAGTGGCAAGATCGCTGGAAAGTAAAGAGGCGTTCGATCCGGTGATGTAAATATCGGCGTTGTAAGAAGTGTTGCAGGCATTGACGATGCTTTCCCAGCCATTGAGAAGTTGGATTTCATCCAGGAAGAGATAGCCTTTTTCGCCTTCCTTAAGTGAGGAGAAAAAAGCACTCAATTTCGACATTAAATCTTCAACATTACTGATTGCCAGCCCTTCGACAGATTCCATATTGAGTGTGAAAAATTGGGTATCCTTCGCACCGTTGTTTCGAAGATCTTCCTGGATTAGTTGGAGCATGGTGGATTTACCCGAACGGCGCATACCGGTCAGGACTTTGATAATCGGGATGTTATAGAAATCCCGAAACCGATTAAGGTAGAGGTCACGTTTAATCATGTTGGCTCCTTTTTATCGATTATAGTCGAAAGAAAACGAAAATCAAGCTTTTTGTCGATTATAGTCGATGAAATTGCTAAAAATGGGCAAAGCATCGATTATAGTCGATGGAAATTGAAATGTTTGCACTGGTTTCAAATCATTTCTGTTTTTGCTCGGAAGGAAAACGCACACCGCTTGCTTCGCATCGGGTGTTATAGGGCGTTTTCCCTACAATAAATTTTTTTGCCTGTTCCCCGCTCCCCGTTCTCCGCTTCCTGAATTATTGCCTATGTAAAGAAATTTCTCGTCAATCGCCTGCCTGGTGATGTATAATCAAGCGACGAAAAGACGAGGTATTTATGAAGCAAGGATTAGATTTTCAATCAATTATTTTCAATTTGCAAACCTATTGGGCGAGCCAGGGTTGTTTGATTTGGCAACCTTATTATTCCCAGGTCGGTGCCGGGACGATGAACCCAGCCACTTTTTTGCGTGTTTTGGGTCCCGAACCATGGAGCGTTGCCTATCTTGAACCTTCCGTACGCCCTGATGACGGCCGCTATGGCATCAACCCCAATCGCCTTCAACAGCATAATCAATTCCAGGTCATCCTCAAACCGGATCCCGGAAATCCGCAGGAGCTTTATCTAAAATCTTTGCTCGCTCTGGGCATTAACCCCGAAGAGCACGACATCCGCTTTGTGGAAGACAACTGGGAATCCCCGGCTTTATCCGCCTGGGGCTTGGGTTGGGAAGTCTGGCTGGACGGTCAGGAAATTACCCAATTCACCTATTTTCAGCAAGCTGGCGGTTTGACTCTCGAAGTTCCGGCAGTTGAATTGACCTATGGGTTGGAGCGAATTGCGATGACCTTGCAAGGCGTAAACCATTTCAAAGATATCCGCTGGAACGAAAACAGAAGCTATGGCGATGTTTACCAGGTGGCAGAGCGCGAACATTCCACTTATTACTACAAAGTTGCCGATGTGCCTCGTTTGCGTGAAGAGTTCAACTTGTTCACTCAAGATGCTGAAAATGCGCTGAATCAGGGTTTGGTTTTGCCGGCTTATGACAACGTGATTAAATGTTCGCACACTTTCAACGTTTTGGATGCGCGTGGTGCGATTGGCTTCACCGAAAGACAAGCCCTGTTTGGCAAAATGCGCGACCTCTCCCGCCGGGTTGCCGAAGCCTACCATGCCCAACGGCAAGAAATGGGCTACCCCTGGCTCAAGCAAGCCGAAAACCACAAGGAAACCCATCCGGAAGTTAGCGAGCCAATTTTGGCTGAAAATGCAGATTTCTTGTTCGAAATTGGCACCGAAGAACTGCCGGTTGCCGAGTTGGACAAGGCGATTGAGC
>CAYVOY010000107.1:0-5478 GCA_964453395.1 uncultured Anaerolineaceae bacterium | reverse complement strand
CCCATAAGCAAACGTATCAAAGCCTTCTTCAGGCAAAAAGAAATCATTCATGGCCTGAATCATGTTCTCTGAAGAGCGGAAATTGAAATTCATCCCAAAAAGATTGTCCACCTCGCGGGTGGCTTTTAGATAGGTATTGATATCAGCCTTTCGAAATGCATAAATCGATTGTTTTGGATCCCCGATGTAAAATAACAATGAATCCCGGCTGTGAAATGCACTTTTGAAAATTTCATATTGTAGTTTATCTGTATCCTGAAATTCGTCGATAAAAACCGCCTCGTACTTTTGTTGCAATTGATCTTTGAATGCAGAGCCGTTGCCATTCGTCAGCGCATCATGCATTTTTTGAATCATGTCGTCATAGGTAAGAAGGTTGTGTTCTTCTTTATAACTTTTGATACGTGGCAATATCTCGTTGATGGCTCCGAATTTAAGGTTGTCTGTGAACTTCCTGATAATTAGTTCAACCTGCTCCCCATCTCCAGTTGCCATTTCTTTTTCGATTTCTTTCAGGATTTCATCTGAAATACTATAATCAGCCTCCGGTTTGTAGCCGTAAGTTACTTTATCTCCCAGATGGTCTTTGACTCCCTGAACAATGGCCGCTCTATCCAGTTGATTGATAACTTCTTTTAAGATGTTAACAGGCAGCGTGGTGATTTTAGAGCGCCAAAAATCATTTACAAAAAGGTCAATGCTATCCGAAGAATCAGGGACAATTTCAGGATTGTACCTCATGTTGGCTTCCAGGGCAAACTCTTCGAGCGAGGATTGGCAAAAACTATGAATGGTTTTCACGGATAGCTCGTCCAAAAGTAAGATTGACTCCTGCAGGATGTTATTGACCTCCTCTGCAGAAGTTTTCTGAATGGCCCCTTGCACAATTTCCGCGATGGATTTCTCTGCTATTTTTGCCCCATTGGCAGCTCTGTGAGCCAGGCGGATGAATAACCGTATTCGGATTTCCAGTTCGGCTACGGCAGCTTTGGTAAACGTTACCATTAAAATCCGGTTCACCGGAACATTTTGTTCTAAAACGAGGCGTAAAACCAGCAAGGCAATGGAGTAAGTTTTCCCGGTTCCGGCACTGGCCTCGATTAAATTGGTTCCGGCAAGTTCTACCCGGGTTACATTGAAGGTGTTGTATGTAGGCATAATGAATTATTTCTAAAAGTTAGCTTCTGGAAATACTTGCTGAATGATTCCGGTAATTAGTCCGGTATTAGATTTAAAGGCATTCAATATTTCTTCATCATTGAAAAAGCCATTCTGGGAAGCATTCACAATATGGGGTTCCGAAACCGGACAGTTATATTTATCTGCGAATTTTTTGTTGATCTCTGTATGTAATTTTTCAATAGGCCAATCATTAACTTCCAGATATTTAAAGTAGAAATCTGTGAAAAAGGGCCAGATTTTTTCATGGCCAGACTGAAATAATTCTGCCAGTTGTTCTAATATTGATAATGCTTCTTTTTTGTCAACATCCTGAGCTTTAAAGACCTGTTTCTGATTGTTGGAAACATAAAGCAATTGCACCTGATGGCCGGATGCTCTGGCAACCAGGTAACGGATGGTTGCATCGAGATAGTATTTGAATTCCCCTTTGGAGAAGCACACAAAAACCATCCGGTTGTCAAAAACCTGATCAATCTGGCCAGTCAGGATTATTGATTTCAGGCTAAGATCAATGCGAATGGATTCGGGATGTGTATTTTTCGAAATAATTTCCGAAACTATTTCTTTGGCTGGAGATATGCTGGCTTCAATGCCTTCTGTTTGAGCAATTGCCATGTTTTTTAGGGGAAGTTCACCCGTCATTACTTTGCGTCTGATAAAGTCTTGTTTCTCTTCTTCCGTAAGATAGAGGAGTTCATTTTTCAGCTTCCATTGATCGAGGTGATCCAACTCGAACAACTCGTTTTCCTCCAATTCTTCAGAAGGACTGTCGTCGTAGTTTATTCCTGCCGTATTTTTGTAGAAGGCCTTGAAGGGATTCTTGAAAAATGCAATAAACCGGTTCAAATCAATAGAACTGAAATCAGGCTTGTTGGCATTGTTTCCCTGAATGAGCTCTACCCGGGCTCCTGTGTCTTTTAAGTAACTGTAATATGGATCCTTCCCGTACTTGTTGCTAAATCCATGCAATGGTTGGCGGATGATGAGCTTGTCTCTTACTTTTTCTTTTGAATCACAGGCCGTCTCTATGTAATCTATCAGCTGATCAATCAGGGAAGAGGGAGGAAGTTCTTTATTGTCTTTGGAACTTTGACCAATGTAACTGAGGTATAGTTTTTCCCGGGTTGCCATAATGGTCTCAAGAAACAGGTGTTTATCGTTCTTTTTCAGACTCCTGTCACCGGGAAGGGGATTGGCTGCCATGAGGTCATAACTTAAGTTTCGATCCTTTCGGGGGAACTGATCGAAATTGAGTCCCATTATGGCAATGATTTTGGCAGGAAGACTGCGCTTTGCAATTAAAGAACTGAATACGATGCCTCGTTGTCGATCGTTAATGGTTTCCTCTTCGGAGAATTGCTGGCTGAAATGTGCAAAAAACACCTCGTAGCTGATGTCCTCAGTCATGAGTTGATTGGTAGCATTCAGTCGTTTTATTTTCTGTAGAAAAGCGGAATAGGCCTCGTTGGCCTCTTCTCCCGGTGTCCAAATGAGATTATGGGTGATTTCCTCAAGGTAATCAGCCCATTCCGAGAGGCTTCTTGGATTTTGGCGCTCCTTAACGAAATGAATCAAGAGTTCAACAAAATGGAGAAATCGAACCAGCTCAAGTGCATTATTTCCTTCCAGATCGTCATAGGGCAGTATGTCTCCATCATGGTCGGAATAGATATCATCTCCAGCCATACAGATCCCTAATATGATTTTTCGGATACCATGTTGCCAGCTGACTAACCAGCTGTCGTTTTTACGGTCATTTTCAATTCCAAATCTGATGTTGGCTTCTAAAACGGTACTGCGTATCAGACCCACATCAGAAATGCCAAACTGGCGACGGATATATCTCGAATCCAGTAAGCGGACAATGTTTTCAGAAGTGAATGTTTCTTCGCTGATGCCAAGGACCGAGATCAGTGAGCTTATGATATCATCGGAACTCTCCATGCTTTCCCCTTCAATGGAATACGGTATTTTGTAGGGAGCATTGTCAAACACCGCTTTGATATAAGGGGCATAAGTATCTACATCTGTAACAAGGATAGAAATGTCGTGCACGGAAACCGCTGAAGGACTGGTTTCAATTGTTTTCACCAGATAATTGTAGAGAGACTCTACTTCCCGGGTGACGGTGTAGCAGGAATTGATGGTTAATGATGTATCCGAAAGATTGTCATCGTTAATAGGTGTTTTCTGATTCTTATCGTTGCAGATATCGAATTGAATTTTTTGCAAAAGTGACTCAGGAGCATCGGCATTCTCCTCCAGTTTTCTTATGGCATTTTGATCTGCCTCATTCAAAATAATCGATGAAGTTTCACAGATGAGTGGAGCCCAGCTCTTCAATAAATCGTTTTTTAGGGATGCTGGACCATGGGACGCCAGGATGCTTGACAAATTGGGCAGTAACAGGAAAAATCTAAAGTCAATGATATCGGAGGCTCTCCGGAAAAGGTTCATGTGGAAAGGCGAGAGCACCGAGATACCGAAAAAGTAAACCACAGGCAGTTCACCCTTCAATTTGTTTCCGAAGTCTTTCTTGTTGATATTTTGTAAGATGTGATCGGCAATTTCTGTTTTGTCATGAATAGTATCGTCCGAAATTTGTTTTGTGCGTTTCCATAAGTAAGTCTGCCAGCCTGCTTTTATTGCTTCAGGCAGTGTCAATGTGTTCCATTCCCTGATCATATCGGGTCGATAAACCTGATATTGATCGAACAAATCGGCGACTTTTTGGGCAAGTCCCATCCTTTTGAGAGATCCGGTAGTGTTGCTGTTGAAGTATGCAGCAATGTCCGGGAAATTCTCCTTAAATTCCTTTTCATCCAACAAGCTGAAAAGCACCCAGGATAAATCACCCGAAAAGGAGCCCCGACCAAAATTGCCACCAGTCAGATAAAACAATTGAGAAACAATGTTGGTTGGTCTGAGATACTTGATATTGGCCGCAATGCCCAATTTATCAGCCAGCCTAAATTTTAGCCAATTGTCCATGCCATTGGTTTGGGTAACAATGCGGTGAGGAACAAAGACAGATTGGTTGTCTTCCGGCAGCTGGTCAGTTAGACTGGATAACAGCTGTTCTATTGAAGTTGATATAAATATTTTTAGAGCCATAAAGTTTGTTTAAATCAGTTCATCAATACGGTGCGTTAACCCCGAAACCCTCTCCACACTTCTTTGAGCCGCAGTTAAAAGTGCCTCAGCGGAGGTTTGCAACAGCACAAAGTTGCGTGCCCTCGTAACAGCGGTGTAAACTAACTCACGGGTAAGAATGGGTAATTCGGGAATATCTGGCAGCAGCACCAGTACTTTATCGAATTCCGAACCCTGGCTTTTGTGGATGGTTGTGGCAAAGACGGTTTCCACAGCTCCAATGTGTCCGGGAATGAATGACTTTAATTGTCCGGTGGCATCTTCGAACCATACCCTGGAGATGCCATTTTGATCCTTCCGCACAATGCCCACGTCTCCGTTGAATAATCCCAGAGCCGGGTTGTTTTGGAGTACCATTACCGGCCGGTTTTCGTAAAACTGATTTTGAATGTTGAGGAGGCTTTGGCTGTGCAGGTAATTTTCTATCTTCTTGTTGGCTGAATATACGCCTTGTTCACCTTCCCGAATGGCACACAGTACTCTTAAATTATTCAGTTTTTGTAGAGCTTTAGCAATATCCGGTTCTTTAATAAATTCTTTGTAGCCGTCGGCAAAGGCTTCAAATTTGTCGGACTGATAATCTTTGTCGATGGAGATGGCATCATCCTGATCTTGATCCAAAAATACTTTCAGGATATCTGTTTGGTTGTGAATGATGGCATTGCTAAGTAAGCCGATTCCTTTTTCTCCCGAAAAACGGTGACTATGCTTTAACTGGATGATGTTTCCACTAAGCGGATTTTCCTTTTGTTTGGAAATAAGGTTATCCGGGAACTTTTCTTCCGAATCATCCAGAAAACTGTTAATGAAATTGGCCTTTTCCTCCGAAAGCAGATTTAAAGTTTGCTGGGTCTGGCATAAGTCGCCCAACACACTCCCTGCTTCAACAGAAGCCAGCTGGTCTTTATCTCCCAGTAATATTAATCTGGCGTTATAGGGAATGGCATTCATGAGGTTGTAAAACAATGAAATGTCGATCATAGAAGCCTCATCGATAATTATTAAATCGTAATTAAGCGGATAGTCTGCATTGTGGCCAAACCGGGTGGATTTTCCCCGGGCCTTTAACAGCCTATGAATGGTTTGTGGTTCCAGATGGCTAAACTTATCGCTGGTAGCTTGTTCTGTTTGTCTTGCTGCATT
>CAYVOY010000106.1:0-5580 GCA_964453395.1 uncultured Anaerolineaceae bacterium | reverse complement strand
CCATGCAAACCGTTGAAACCGAAGGAACGGTTGAGGAAGTAGTTTGGGCTCTTGCTCGAACAGCCAATACCGCTGATTTTGATAAAATTCTCAGGCGGAAGACCAAGCTCCCAGACTGCGTTTTGCACTTGGGCAGAGATTGCGTTGTGTCCACAACCTGGGCAAAGAGTTGAGGGGTTGCCCTTATAGTCAGACAGAGCCAAGCCACAAAGATTTAGATCAACAGCTTTAGTTTCCACGTTTGCCTTCCTTACGTTCCTGATTAATAATGCTCTCAATTGCCCAATCGGCAGTCATTGGCATACCGCCAATTTCGGAGAGAGAAATCAGTTTTTGAGAATATTCAGATACTTCGAGTGAAAGAATTTCACAGAGTTGTCCATCGCGGTTCAGCTCCAAAACATAGTTTCGGGCATGACTGGCGATGAACTCGCGTACGGTCGGGCTTGAGGGCAGCGAGCGAACGCGCATATAATCGGTGTGAATGCCCATTTCAGCGAGGCGTTCATGCGTTTCGCGGATGGCATCATCGGTCGAACCCATTCCAATCAAGCCAATTTCAATGTCTTCTTCTTTTGATTTAGAGCGGGTAATAACCGGTGTTGGAAGATGAGAAATTGCGCCCTTAAGTTTTTTCCCAATCCGGTTAAGCAAGCGCGACCAGTTTTCGGGGTCTTCGCTATAACCGCCAAATTCGTTATGGCCAGTACCACGTGTGAAATAAGAAGCTTTGGGGCTTTTGTTGCCCATCACGGTGCGATAGGGAATGCCGTCGCCTTCGATGTCTTTATAGCGACCCCAGCCGTCAATATTTTCAAGCTCCTCTTCCCAAATGATGCGACCACGGTCAATTGGAGCGTTGGGATATTCGAATTTTTTGGTTACCCATTGGTTCATGCCCAAATCCAGGTCAGACAAAACAAAGATTGGTGTCTGGAAATGTTCGGCGATATCCAAAGAACGCCAGCCAAACTCAAAACACTCGGTAACAGTACCAGGAATGAGGATGATGTGGCTGGTGTCGCCATGCCCGAGGTAGTAGAGCATCGAAAGATCGCCCTGCGCCGTTCGAGTGGGCAAACCGGTGCTTGGTCCGACGCGTTGAACGTCCCAAATCACAACCGGGGTTTCGGTGAAATATGCCAAGCCAATATTTTCGGTCATCAAGCTGATGCCAGGACCGGAGGTTGCGGTCATGGAACGCAAACCGCCCCAACCTGCCCCAATCGCTGCGCCCATCGCTGCCAATTCGTCCTCAACCTGTAAAATAACGCAGGTTTTCTTGCCGGTAACCGGGTCGAGGCGGAGTTGATCCACCGAATCAATCATCGCTTCAACAAGGCTGGTTGCCGGGGTGATGGGGTACCAGGAGCAATATTGTAAGCCGCCAAAAAGCGAGCCAAGCCCACCGGCATTGTTGCCATCTGTGAGGATGTAATCGGTCATCGGCGCTAATTTTTTGGTAGTAAAACGGTCTTTTTTGACGACATTCGCCGCTGCCCATTGGTAGCCGGCTTGGATGGTCTTGAAGTTGCTCTCAGCAACAGCGGGTTTGCCTGAGAAGTGACTCAGGACAGTCGATTCGAGCGCTTCTTCGGGCACGCCTAAAACCTGACCAACAATGCCGACAAAAAGCATATTTTCCATGAAAGATACCAGTTTTCGAGGTACTTCAATCTCCTTCATCAACGCTTTGATTGGCATTGGGTAATAAATCAAATCTGTGCGCGCTTCTTCGGGCATTACCAGGTGATCACCATAAAAAACAACCCCACCGGAAGGCAGGTATTTCATATCTTTTTCAAAAGAGACCTGATTCATCGCCACAACGATATCATCATGCGGCTGGCGACCGGTGTAGCCTTTTTCGGAAACCCGAATCACGAAGAAAGTCGGCAAACCTTTAATGTTCGAAGGGAAAATGTTTTTGCCGGAAGTCGGGATTCCCATATGGAAAAAAGTGCGATAAAGGATATGGTTAGCGGTAGCGCTGCCCGAACCGTTGACTGTGCAGATTGTGATGCAAAACTCATTGGTAATCGGCCCATCTCCAGGGTAAGTAATTTGATTCGTTTCAATCATTAAGTGATCTCTCCTTCATTCAAATCTATTGATCAGTGTAGCTTTATTTTTTGTTCTAACAAGTTCATAATGGGTTTTCAAAGCCTCAAAACCCAAATCAAATTCTCTGGCAGCAATCGCTTGCTGTATTTTGCGATGATAAGCCCAAACGTTCTGGAGCGTGTTTACATCGCTGTAAGTATGATACTCGGTTTCGGAATTTAGTTCCCAATATGCTTCCATCAAATTAATCAAATAATTATTTTTAAGAGGGCGGTAAATGGTGAGATGAAATTCTTTATGTTCCTCCAAAGGTAAAATAATCGGATGGCTGTTGATTTTTTGAAAAGCGGTGTCTACGATTTCTTCAAGATACTCAACATCTTTTTCTGAGAGCTTAGCCACCGCCTCGTTCCAGAAAGCAAGCTCAAGGTGTTGTCTGACAGAGGATAATTCTGCGAGCATTGAAGGGTCAAGCTCCAAACCATAGCGAAAAGCCAGGCAGATAGCCGGAGCAACCGAGAAAGACGAACTCTGAATACCGGTTTTGGTTTTAACTTCAACAACCTCAAGCTGCCGTGCCACTGCAAGCTGCTCACGAACAGCAGCCGGACTGAGCGACAATTCTTCACTTAATTGGATAATGCTGGGAATATTTTTACCCTGTTTGGCACTGTTTGCCAGGTAAGAAAGGAGCGGAAGGTTCGTGTTTCTCATTTCATTAATCTAATTAATTTTATTAATACTATTAATTAGATTGTTAGGATTATACGCCCGTGGTTGTAATGCGTCAAGCAAAACGCCGTAGTTCAACAAAAATTTCACAAATCACTTATTGGAGTAAAAAAGAGAAAATTTTAATGACCACAACAGTCAAAAAAACTATACCTCAAGAAAGAGAATGGACAAAAAAACTATCGAGCGACAAAACTAAACAGGACATGTAACTTTGCTCTGACATATTTCTGAAATCTGCATACTTCCTCCCTCAAGCTCGACTATAATATAGCCATGGCAAAGCTCTGGCTACATCAAACTGATTCTTACGAAATCACGACCGAGGTCTATTCAGGCCCGCTCGATCTCTTGCTCGACTTAATTCAGACGGCTGAATTAGACATCAGCAAGCTAGCTTTAGCTCAGGTTACCGACCAATTTTTAGCCTACATAGAAAACAACAAAGATGCTGACCCCGATTATCTTTCTGAATTCCTGATTATTGCCTCGAAACTGGTGCAGATTAAATCTGAAGCTTTGCTCCCCCGCCCGCCCGTCCGAACAGAAGACGAGGAAGATATCGGTGAAACACTTGCCCGCCAGTTAATCATTTACCGCGAAATTAAAAAAAGCACCGAATGGTTGGCAGAACGCATGAATTCCAACCTCCGCAGCCATCTGCATATTCCCCGCCACTATCCGGTAAACGTCCAGCTCGACCTGAGCAGTCTAACCGTCGATGACCTGATTATCGCCCTCGAAAACCTTGCCAGTCGTCAACCGGTTATGCAAGACGGCGCTTTCATCAGCATTCCTAAAATGAGCCTTAAGAAAAAAGTGGAAGAAATCTTGCATGTCCTCCGCTCTGAACATAAAACCAGTTTTTCCGAAATGCTTGGTGAAAGCCCTGACCGAATTCAAACAATCGTTGTTTTTCTCGCTATATTAGAGCTGGTCAAACAAAGACTAATCACAACTGAGCAAGAAAGCACCTTTGGCGACATCAAACTCAACCCAGAAGAAGCCCTCTTCGATACAGATGAAACTGAACTTGCCATTGGCGAACTTTAAATTGTTATGCATGTCAAAGAAAGCAAGTTGGCTTTCTGCTATAATTAAGCTTTGAGAGGTATAAATGACAGAAGAACCGACCACAGATGAGTCAACTTCAAAAGAATTGATAACAAGCGAAAACCAAATTGACTCAGAAAGCGAAAACAGCCAAGAAGCTTCCGGAAAAGGAAAGCTTTGGCTGATTATCGGCGCAATTGTCCTGATTGCGATTATTGCTGGAATTGTATCCCTCGCTTTTCAAGGCGGAGATACGGTTGGTAAAGTTCGCGACATTTTCATTATTCTGATGGCATTGATGATGTTTGTGATTGGAATTGCCTTGGTTGTGCTCATCATTCAACTTGCAGATCTAACCAATTTGCTCAAAAATGAAGTTCGTCCGATCATGAAATCTACTACGGACACTGTCAACACTCTCAAAGGAACCGTAAGGTTTATGAGCGATCACTTAGCCGAGCCGGTTATCAAGATGAACGAAAACATGGCCGGTCTTGAGAAAATCGCATCGTTGTTTCGTTTCAAAAAGTAAATCATTAATAGGAGAACAATATGTCAGACGAGAATAATTTTGGATCATTTGTAATCGGTTTTACCGTTGGCGCACTTGCCGGAGCAATTGCATCATTGTTACTTGCCCCCCAGAGTGGCGAAGAAACCCGCCAGGTTATCAAAGAGAAAGCGATTGAGTTGAAAGACAAAACCGTTGAATCTTACGAGGAAACCAAAAGACAGGCTGAACTCGCTTATGAAGAGGCTATGCATAAAGCCGATGAAATGGCGCGTGTCGCCACTGAAAAGGTAAAAGATCTTGCTAAAAACACAAAAGAAGGTGTTGAAGAGCTGACCGAAACCGTCACAGAAGCCGTCAAAGATACCGCCGAAGATATTGCGGACAACGCAAAGGCATAACAAATATAGAACGCTATGAGGCAGATCATTGGTCTGCCTTTTTTGGATTAAGTGCATGCTGATGACTGCAAGTCTGTAACATTTTCGATGGATAATCAGACAGATTAAATTTAGCCCTTGCATAATCCAGATGTTTTTGTTAGAATTCCGCTCCTAAGCAAACTTAATAATCTAAACGAATTTCAGCAATATTCAGAAATTCACTTGACGGAATAAGTTCCTCATGATATTATTTTGCTTCTGTTGGGGGCGTGGTGTAGTGGTTAAACATGCGGCCCTGTCAAGGCCGAGACCGCGGGTTCAAATCCCGTCGCTCCCGCTCACAGAAAACCCCTCTAACGAGGGGTTTTGCTTTTAACTTACTTTGTTTGAATTGTTTTATCTGCGAAATCGCAGATTAGGATTGATTATTAATTCCCAGTTCTTTCGCTCGTTCTTCCATCAAAATTCGCATCTTTTCCCTGTCCTTCGGATAGGTGAAATAAAAACCACTGAACAAAATAGCGCACAAAACCCAGGGAATCGGAATCGTCCAGAACATAGCCGTTGCCAAATCAATCTTATCGGCAATCAATCCAAAAATGAGAGCGACTATAGCAGAAAAACCGTTCTCAACAAAAACCGCTAACGAAAAAGCAGTTGCCCGAAGCTCTGGGGGTACAACCGCCGCCATCATTGGCTCCTTTGAACCTTTTCCCGGCCAACTAATCAGCAGTCCGATAAAGAAACAGAA
Source organism: uncultured Anaerolineaceae bacterium (assembly GCA_964453395.1). GTDB lineage: Bacteria > Chloroflexota > Anaerolineae > Anaerolineales > Anaerolineaceae > Mesolinea. Next base: position 86 of record CAYVOY010000106.1, on the reverse strand, counting down.
TCCGGTTAAAGCAGGAATGCTCCAATTTGCGGTGGAAGTCAAGAGGATTATGGTAAGCGGAATCCCTAAAATTACCGATAATTGCC
>CAYVOY010000105.1:0-5583 GCA_964453395.1 uncultured Anaerolineaceae bacterium | reverse complement strand
CACTCCCATGCTTTCGCCGACAACGGCTCGCATCAAGGCGACATCTTCAACCGTTGCCCCGCCTGTCGAAAAACCGGTCGAAGTCTTCACAAAATCAGCTCCGGCTTCTTTGGCAATCAAACAGGCATTGATTTTCTCTTCTTCCGATAAAAGGCAGGTCTCAATAATCACTTTGACGATTGCCCCCCATTTATGAGCTTCTGTAACCACACCACTGATATCGCGCGCCACGGCAAGCAAATTCCCAGCTTTCAATTCACCGATGTTGATAACCATATCAATCTCAGACGCACCGTCTTTTACTGCTTTTTCGGTTTCTTCGCGCTTGGCTTTTTTGGACATCGCACCCAAAGGAAAGCCAACCACTGAAGCAACTTTAACCGGGCTGCCTTGCAAGGCTTCGCGGCATCGCTTGACCCAATAGCTATTTACACATACCGCTCCAAAGCCATATTCAAGCGCTTCGCGGCAAAGCTTGTCGATTTGCTCGCTTGTTGCATCAGCTTTTAACAAGGTGTGATCAATCAGTGGTGCAAGTTTGCTATGCTTGCCCTCGTTCAGACTGCTGCTCTTTTTTTCAACCCGAATAATCTTGCCTTCTTCGTCATAAACTGTTTTCAATTCTTGATTATTGAAACTTTCGACATGCTCTCTTGTATATTTTGTACTGTCTTGGTTCATTTTTCTCCTGATTATTCTTTTTGCAAGTCTCTGATTTCAACTTAAGGCAAGCAAAATGGATTATTATTATCGCGTGATTAATAATAACGAAATACCGATAAAAAGTCCAGAATTCTTAGAAGTCGCTGCCCTTGCGCATCCCAATATTGCCTTCATTAAATATTGGGGTAATCGCGATAACGATTTGCGCCTGCCTTGCAACGGCTCGCTTTCGATGAACCTCAGCGGTCTCGAAACGAAAACCAGCGTTCAGTTTGACCCCTCATTATCTGCCGACCAATTCAGGCTCTCCGGCAAACAAACAGAAGGGGAAGCGCTAAAACGAGTGAGCAATTTTTTGGACATTGTCCGCAATTTGGCAGGCATAAGCTTCTTTGCAAGGGTCGAGAGTGAAAACAACTTCCCTGCCGGTGCCGGAATCGCATCCTCTGCTTCCGCTTTTGCCGCTTTGGCTTTGGCTGCCAGTCGTGCAGCCGGTTTAAATTTAGGCGAAGAGGCTCTTTCGCGCTTAGCCAGGCGTGGCTCCGGTTCTGCCTGCCGTTCGATTCCCGATGGTTTCGTTGAATGGCAAGCGGGTAGCACAGACCAGGATTCATTCGCCTGGTCGATTGCCCCTGCTGATCATTGGGATTTGGTGGATCTGATTTGCGTGCTCAACAGCGAACATAAAACGGTCGGGTCGACGGGTGGGCACGCCCTCGCCTCTACCTCCGACTTACACTTGCTTCGTCAAGAGCACGTTGAAGAACGGATTGAAATTTGCCGAAAAGCAATTTTGGACAAGGATTTTGAACGCTTTGCAAGCGTAGTCGAGGAAGACTCCAATTTAATGCATGCCGTCATGCGGACAAGCAAGCCGCCCTTAAATTATTGGTTGCCTGAAACTGAAGTTATTCTCTGGAAGGTCAAGCATTGGCGAAAAAATGGCATTCCGGTTTGCAGCACGGTTGATGCCGGTCCAAATGTTCACGTTTTGACCTTGAGCAGCGAAGTTGAAAAGGTGGAAGCACTCTTGAAAGAATGCCCCGGTGTCCAGCGCATATTCAAAGCCCGGGCTGGTCAGGGTGTCCGGCTTATCTGATTTGCTTTACCAGACTTTGTTGGGCTTCGACCCAATCTTTTCGCCCAAAGTGACGATCGCTTTGGGGATTTCTTCCAGATTTTCTGCAAGTTTTGGCAAGTCTTCGGTTTTCTCCATGAGGGCCTGAACTTGATTGGTCAGTGGCTCTATTTTATCTGTCAATGCCGTTAATTTCTCGCTGATTCTATCGTTTCCTTCATTTAATAAAGCCAATTTGCCATTAATCCGATCCGCGCTGCCGGTAAGCTCTGCCAGCTGGACCGGGATTTCTTCAACAACGTGCGTTAAATCGCTCAGGCTGCTGATATTGGTATCCATCATGCCTCGATAAACATTTAAATCGAGCAAATATTGGATTTCCCGAACTTTGTTGTCCAAACCACCGGTATAAGTAACCTTAACCTCATAAATTTTTGGCAAATCGTCTGTTTCAAGGCGTGTTTCCAAACGATCAATTGCAGTCCGAAATTCATATTCAGGCGGCATGGAAGGGATGCGCTTTTTTAGCATTGATAATTCTGAAAGATCAAGATTGGGCAGGCTGGATTGCAAGGGCGGATTGAAGGCGATCACGATGTTGTTGGCAATCGTTTTGCCGGTGTTTTTTACAACCAAATCAAAAACGGGAGAATCAGTCATCGCGTCAAAATAGACCACAATATAGGGTGCGAACTCCAGGTTGCGGTTTACGATCATTTCTTCCAAATTTTTTTCGGTTAATTCAGCAGATTTTTTAGCTTCCCTTGCCATATCTGCGGTTTTAATGACGTAAACAATCAGGGCAATCAGGCTGGCAATCTGAACGATAAAAAGGATAAATTCTCTGACATTTTGTTCTAAAATCACTTCTTCACCTCATTTTTCTTGCTCTTCTTCGGTTTTGGGAAAGGCAATTCTTCCCAACTCGCCCTTAAAAGGTCGTTTATAAAGTCCCGGTCATCCAAATCCTGAAAAACAAAAGCGGCTTTTGCGCCCGGGTATGGATGGCCTTCTTCGGCATTCTCGCCGAGCAGATTTGCTCCGGCTTGAGTTTTTTTGAGGAAGACCTGATTATCACAAATGAGCCCCATAATTTTGCCATCCAGATAAAAGGCATATTCGCCAAACATTTTCAAGACCGAAAGATCACCGGCCGAAGAAAAACTTTCTAAAACATATTGGATGTATTCATCTGTGCAAGGCATTCTTTATTCTCCTGAATTGAAACAGCTTAATTGTACTCGCAGTTACTCGATACTCGTTACACATATTTCGTTCCCAAAGCTTCAGTTCTGTTAATTTTTTCCCGTTTCCCGTTCCCTGCTCCCCGCTTCCTGTTAAAAATGATACACTAAAGCCAAGGATTTGAAGATGAGCTGGTTAATCATGGTGTCTGATTGAAAAAATTGGTTCAAGCAATTTGGAACTTAATCTGCCTTCAAATCGTCTTTATAAAATAGGCTCAATTTGAGTTTGTTTAAGGTTGCGTAATGGAAAAAGATAAAATCATAAGCGAAGCAATAGTCTCCGAAGATGACGGAGGGAAAATCAAGGAAAATGAAGAGGAAAGGCAAAAGAAACCTTTCTTTGAAAGCATCCTGTCCTTCTTCAAGAAGGATAAAGGGCAACAAAACGGAAATTCTGAATCGCTGCCCGCACCTCACAAGATAAAAAAGGTTAAAAGCGCACGGATTGGCTGGATTTTCCAGATGTTCTATAAGCCTCGTGCAACCATGAAAAAAGTGGCTGCCGAAAAAGAGACCATTCGCACGATTCCCTTAGTTTTCATCACCATTATCGTGATTTTGGCTGTTCTCATCTCTGCACCGGTTAAGAAGATGCAAATTGAACAAGGTGCGACGATTCCCGAGAACTTTCAATATTGGTCAGAAAGCCAACAAAGCCAGTATTTAGAAAGTCAACAAAATCAAACCAACCCCATTTTCTTATATGGTTTTCCATTTTTGGGAGGAATCGCCGGTTATCTGATTGTGTTCATATTGATGTCGAACATTCTTTACCTTGTACTGACACTTTCGGGCAGCCGAAGTTCGAAAACACGGGTTGGAAACGTGGTTGCCTGGGCTATGCTTCCTTTTGGATTGAGGGAATTTGTCAGATTTCTCAACGTTGGCATAAACAAAAGTTTCAATGACAATCCGGGCTTGTCACTACTGATTGACTCCGGAGCGAGTGGCTTCATGGCTTATTTGCGCGGAGTACTTGGCAATATCGATGCCTGGTACCTGCTTTTTGTCGCCTTCTTGATGATCGGTTCGCTTGAGGTTTCCGGATTAACTAAGAAAAAAACCATCATTGCCACGCTGATTGCAATTGTTGTCATCTTGCTTTTGCAAGGACTGCCCAGTTTTCTTTCAAGTATGTTCGGTGATCTGAGCTCCGGCGGCGTAGGAATTTATTTTTAAAGGATTTATATGCCTGATAATTTTATCGAAACAAGTGATTTGCGAAAAACTTATACGATGGGTGACACTGAAGTGCATGCGCTTAACGGGATTGATGTCGCTATCCCTCGCGGATCTTTCAGCGTAATTATGGGACCTTCCGGTTCCGGAAAATCAACGCTGCTCTATTTAATTGGCGGCTTGGATTGGCCCACATCAGGCAACATTCTGGTAGATGGACAGGAAATTGAAACAATGGACGAAAATGAGCTGGCGAATTATCGCCGCAACAAGTTGGGCTTCATCTTCCAAAGTTTTAATTTGATTTCAAACATGACTGCCGAGGCGAATGTCTCTTTCCCTTTGCGTTTTTCCGGGGTAAATAATAAAGAAAGAATGGCACGAGCAGAGGTTTTGATGGAACGAGTGGGACTAAAAGATCGAATCGGGCACAAGCCAACCGAACTTTCGGGCGGTCAGCAGCAACGTGTTGCCGTGGCACGGTCTTTGATTAACGATCCGCCCCTCATTTTGGCAGACGAACCAACCGGCAACCTGGATTCCACCAGCGGTCAGGCAATTATGGTTATGCTGGACGAATTGGTCAAAGCTGGAAAAACCGTTTTGGTCGCAACACATGACACGCGCATGCTCAACTATGCAACACATAAAATCTTCTTGCTTGACGGCGAGTTGGTTGATGAAAAACGATATTTTGATGCGAGTTTATAAAACACGAGGTACTCAATGAAAAAACATTCACAAATCTTGTTCGCTTTTGCTCTAATTTTTATTTTGACAGTTTTGCCAGTTTTAACCCAGGAGGCAAAAGCCCAATGGGTCGATCCTCCGGTTACTGTTCAGCCTACGGTCGCACCTTGGAATTATGTTCCTGATAATGGCGATGTGGTCCATCCTTATGGATGGGTTGAGCCTATTACTGTTCAACAAGTTGTTGATCGGCCTTTGTTATCTGCCCCCGAATACTATACCGGAGAAAACAGCACAAAATCGGTCAATCCGTACGGAAACTTTGTGCTGAAATTCAGACTTAAAAACAATGGTTTGAGAGACGCTCGTAACATTGTCATCACTTTTAGCAGCACTGATTTTGACCCATTGGATGGCAGTGTCATAACCAAGTTAGAGCTATTGCAACAAAGTTCTGAATGGATTAGCCATCAGTTTAAGGTGAATGATATGTCGACTTGGAAGTATTCCGGTCAAATCACTGCAGTGGTAAATTATTGGGACCAAGCCGGTGTTGAAAACAGTTACACCGAAACACTGACCTTTAGTATTGGCATTAACCAATCCGGCGCAGCGCAAGCAACCGCTGTTCCCACTCAAGCTCCTGCTGACCAGGCGCAGATGGTTGTCCATTCCTACGAATCCGATGTTGACCCGCTCGAACCCGGCACAAGTTTTAAACTCAAG
>CAYVOY010000104.1:0-5651 GCA_964453395.1 uncultured Anaerolineaceae bacterium | reverse complement strand
AAAGATTTTTTCCCTGCTCCCTGCTCCCTGCTTCCTGCTTCCTGTAAAGCCTAAAAAGCTTCAATTTCCAACCAGCGGTCTCCGTCTTTGAAGGCATAAACCGGTAGCCAGGCTAGGCCAAAGGCTTCAATCTGGATATCTTTCTTCAAAGGTTTAACGAAAACCTCCTCGATGATTGCCGTTTTGTTGCTAAGGTTTTCTTTGTAAAGCTCAATTTCCTCGTTCATCTTGGCATCGAGGGCTTCCAGTTCGGCTTTGTATTTCTTAATCATCACTTCCGATTCTTCAACATTTGCCTTGGCGGTAGCGGTCATGCGACGTTTGGTCAAGGAGCTGTTGATGCTCTTTTTCTTGCCGCCAAAGAGGCCCAAAACGGTCTGAAGTCCGGTTCCGGCTTCTTCGATACGGCGATTATTGAGAACCTGTTTGTCACGATCCAGCTCAAGTTCTTCTTTGAGCAATTTATCTTCAATCGATTTCTTTTGTTTGGCATATTTTGCCTGGATGGCTTCCAAAGCTTTGTCTGCGTTGCTGCTTCCGGCAGTCTGACTGCGGTTGATAAAGTCTTCCTTAGTCTCGCCAACTTCCGAGACCAGTTTCAGATCAGGGTTGCGGTAGAGGGTCAGTTGACGATTCCGGAATAGCCAGTCGGTAAAATCGCTTGCAAGGCTACTGACATTTTTCTCATCATCAAAAGGATAAGACAGATCAGCAAAGCTCGCTTCGGGCAAAGGTTGCGCCTCAAATTCGCTTGTTGGGATCTCATCAATGACGTAATCCTGCCATTGCACCAAGCCGCGCTTTGTCATTTCGGGCAATAAGACGGTCAGCCCTTCCTGACTGTTGACGTTATAACTGCGGTTGGCATACCAGATTTGCGCCTTGCCAATCAAAGCCGGCCGGTAGAGATAGAGCGGGCGTTCAGTCGGGTCAATTCCGCGGTCTGCCGCTTCTTTATAGGCATCGCCCAGCCCTTTTTTGACTGGCAGATAGAAAACCGGCACTTTAGAGCCTATAACCGGTTGGGTCGCTTTTCCGGGCAGATTTCCTGTTGCTCCGCCTGTGATTTCACTCTTGGTCACGGTTTGGGCACTCCCGTTTTGAGCTGCTGAAAGCATGCGCAGGTCAGCGCCAACCAAATGATTCAAATCGGCTAATTTATCGCGGGTGATTGGTCCGGGCAGGTAATTCATCGCCCAACGAGTGGTGAAAATTTCGGGGCCTTTGGCATGGACGCTGTGCAATAAGAAAACACGTTTGCCAAGCGAAGAAATTGCATTATCGAAATAGCTCCGGTCAAAACTGCCGGAAACATTGGTCAAGCCATCGAGGAGGCGTTGTTTGTCCTGATCGGTTTGCAGCTTGCCGATAATCCATGTTCCGGTGTTTGAAAGTGCTTTATAGTCGAGGTCAATCGGGTTCTGGGTCGAAAGAACCATGCCGAGTCCAAAAGCGCGGGCTTGTTTGAGCATGCGAAGGATGATCGGCTTGCTGGGCGGGTTGGCAACCGGCGGGAGATAGCCGACGATTTCGTCAAAATAGACCAAAGCGCGTAAATCGCTCGTTCCGGCTTGGGTTCGCATCCAGGTTTCGATGGCAGAATAGAGCAGGGTAATAAAAAACATCCGTTCAGCATCCGCCAAATGCGCCAGGTAAAAGACACTGTGTTTGGGCTTGCCATCGGGTGAATAGAGTATGCTTTGAATATCGAGGGGCTGACCCTCGAGCCAGCTTTCGAAAGATGGAGCGGCAATAAAATTGTTGAGCAGCATCGCCAAATCGAAACGCTCTTTTTCGGGATAAAGCTTCGATACCGCGAAGACGCCCAGTTTTTCAAAAGGCGGGTTTTGCACTTGTAAAATCAGACTTTCAAGGTCTAGGTCTTCGCCCTTGCTCCAGGCATTTTCAAAAATGTTCGCCAAGAGAATGTGCTCCCGAGAACGAACCGGGTCGATATTTTTGAAACCGACCAATTCGAGCAAAGCGGTAACCGTGCTCGAAATCGCTTCGCGTAGCATTTCTTTGTTCTCGCCCCAATTGATTGCCGGAGCCTTGAGCGAAGAAAGAATGCTAACCGGAATGGCAGCATCAGATCCGGGGCTGTAGATGACGTAATCGACAGCCTCTGAAAGTTTTTCCATGCGCTCGCGGTCGATTCCGGAACGCTCGGTGCCTTTTTTCCAGTTCGCGGCGGCGGCTTCTGCGGCTTCTTCGACGGTTTGACCCTCGCGCTTGGCGGCATCGGCATCAACCCAGGGGGCAAAATCGCTCGCTTTAAAATCGGGGAAGTGCAGCAGATGATTGGTCAAATCGCCTTTTGGGTCAATTAAAATAGCCGGAATTCCCTTCAGCGCAGCTTCTTCGAGCAAAATGATACCCATACCGGTCTTCCCCGAACCGGTCATGCCGGTGATAACTGCATGGGTGGTAAGATCTTGTGGGTCGTAATAAGTCAGCTTGTCGGGAACAATCGCCGCTTCTTTGAGGTCGTAGTTATTTCCAAAATAAAATTCGGAGGGATTTATTTCCATAATCATGTGCCCTTTCTGTCCTAACTGGTGAAGTTATTATAGTGTATTCAGAGCAAAAAAGGGCTGATTTACAGGGATTGATCGGGGGCAGCAGAGAAGCAGACACAGGGAAAACTGCGAACATCGAACTGCCCCCAGCAAGCTATTCGTTTCGATAAAGTGCTTCGTTGAGCATGTCCGAAATCATATAATAATTTGGCATCAAGACCCAAGCTCCGTCATAGGTGATAAAATCGGTTGCCATTTCATTCGTGACGGCATAACGGTGAATATTCTCACTGTCCATCAAAGGTTGTGCCATCGGCAAGAGCGACAAAACTTGCGTCATTGGAATATCGGTGTCAACATATTCGCGATACAAACTGTAGAGCTCTGGAATCTTCAGCAGCATATCTAAATTCATGGCTCTCTTGAAAATCGCCATGACAACATCCTGCGCGCGTCGGTTTCGGTCGAAATCTGAGGTAGTCAGGCGCGAACGTGCATAAAACAAAGCTTCACCGCCCGTCATATGAGTCAAACCCGGTTCGACGACACACCATTGGCTCAGATATTCCCCACAACTATCTTCCAGCCTCTGAGTAACCTCAACGTCAATCCCACCAATGCTGTCAATCACATCTTTAAATCCATTGTAGTTTACCATCATGTAATAATCAGGCTTAAAACCAAAATTTGACTGAAATGTTTCTTGCATGAGCGGAAATTTGCCCAGTTGCCAGACGGTATTTATTCGGTTAGACCAATAGCCAGGGATTGAAATATATAAATCTCTGGGGAAAGAAATCAGGCTGACGCTGTTGTGTTTGGGATTAATCGAAAGCAGGATAATAACATCCGTGCGGAAGTTGTTCTCGCCAAAATCGTCTGTTCCCAGCATCAAAATGTTAATCTGCTTCTCCGGCAATTCGCCCTGGGGAATCATCGGCACGGGTGTCGGGGTAAACATCGGCTGCGGGATAAGCTCAATGCTGCCATCTTCCTGGACATTGGCGAAAGAGTTCGGCTGGAAGGGCGTTGGGCTTGGTTCCATCCCTCTCAGGCTGATTTGCCAGGGTGAATTATCAGAATGTGCCATCGCGTTCACGGCGACAGTTCCCAAAACGACGCCAACCATCGAAAGGCAAATGATAAAAATGACAGTGAGTGTTACAGATTGATATTTCTTAAATCGCATAGCTATCTCTCTATGGTCTTTCTTCATCGACTGTTTTGGTTTGGTCGCTCAGTTTTTCTAATAGCTGGCTGGCTTGATCGATGGTGTTTTTTAGACGGGAAGTTTGTTCCGAATTTCGGTTTAGTCGTTCTTCGAGTTGCTTTTTTTCGAGGCGCAGGTTTTCGAGCCCGGCAAGTTCAGCCTCGTTTGCTGATATTGTTTTTTGAAGGGCTTCCAGCTCCGCTTCGAAGGATTTTTGGCGTTCAGTCCAATCGGCAATTTCGACTTCCCAGGCTTTTTGCGTTTCTTGTAAACTCTGCCTGAGTTCCGAAGCTTGCTTTTCAGATTCAGCAAAAGCCGAACTTTGCTCTGCCACTTCTTTTTCCGATTCAGCAAGCAAAGCCCGCAGGTTTTCGATTTGGCGTGCGTCGACTTCAAGCTGTGTTGCGCCATCGAGGACCCGCCTCAGATTATCTTGCAAGCCATCTAATTTTTCAAGATCACTCGCTTGCCAGGCTTTGTTGGTGTAAGGGCTGAGTGCCAAAATTGCCCATTCGGGCTGATTTGGAACGGACTTGAGCGGATAGAGCAAGAGCCTGCCCAGTTGATTGTAGCCAATGGCTTCCATCAGATAAGCTTTCTCGCCCTTCAGCTCAGATTCATTGTTCGAAATCAACGGCTCATTGCTTGTGAATTTTTGTAAAAGATGGGGCAAGGATTCTGCCCGGAGAAGGATGCTGTAGTTGTGCTCTTCTCGAATCAGGTCATAAGGCGCAATCAGGTTGAGCTGCTTTTCAAGCGGTTCATAGTGCAAAATCCCCAGCAAATCGGCCATCAAATAGCGGCTCAAGCTGTGGCTTAAGGCTTCTTCCACCTGATTTTGCTGCGGCTGTAAGGAAAGATCAAGGAAAGCATTGACAAGCTTCGCCTGTAATTCTTCTTCTTTAATATTGCGGGGGATTGGCTGCGTTTTGGATTTATCCGAACGGAAAAGAGTCCATGAGAGCAACGCAAGCGCCAGCACAATAGCAAGCACCAGGCAAGTTAAAAGAAGGTTGGTTTGCAATAGACGAAGCATACTCATAAATTCCTGCAGTTATCCGTGCAAGAATTATACCTTGCTCATCGGCTACTGTCTGATGTCAGATGCAATTCACATATTTACATTGGAAACCAGGAATTAAATCTCCGGCAGGAAACGGCCGTTTTGTTTCAACCATGCCCGGCGTTTTTCAAAATCGGGCAGCATTTCGCCCAGGAAGTGCCAAAATTCGGCTGAATGGTTATGGTGGACGGTGTGTGCCAGTTCATGCACGATGACATATTCAAAAGCAGCGATTGGCGTCATGGCTAAGCGATAGCTGATATTAATCGAGTTTTTCCCACTGCATGAGCCCCAACGCGTCTTAGCGCCGTTAATTTTCAAGCTCTTCACATCCAAATTCCATTTTGAGGCATATTGATTGATGAAATGGCTTGCCAATTTGCGGCTCTCCTGACGATAAAAAGCGATGAGGAGCTTTTGGGCATCGCTTTGGCGGCTTGCTGGTAGGCTGAGCCCTTCTTCAAAACTGAAAGCCAAAGCACTTTTCTGATTTTTGACGAAATGCATTGGACAGGCTTTGCCTAAAAAGAGGAAAGTTGCACATTCATGATATTCCTGAGCCCGAGGAGCTTCGATTTTGCTCATTTTAGCCTTCGCGCTAAGAATCCAGTCCCTTTTTTCCTGAATAAAGCGTTCAATCCGTTCCCGGCTGCAGCCCTTTGGCGCTCTCAGCAAAACCTTGCCACCGGCTTTAACCTCGATTGCCAGGGTTTTCCGTTTGCTGTATTTGATTTCATCGATCAATTCGTGCATTGCCTGATTATAGCCTCGACTTGGGGATTCCCGCGGAATTTGGGCAGGGCAGACTTAACTGTAGGCCGGATTCTGTTTTTGAATCCGGCTTAATAATTTGCCAGGA